>JAWOKW010000041.1:0-33810 GCA_033854095.1 Candidatus Methanoperedens sp.
AATCTGCTGCTATCGTTCCTACTCCAGGTGGGCACTTGATTCCTAATCGTGCTGACATAGAACGAGCACTTCATGCCGCAAAAAATAATGCAGATGCATTCTTTGACCAAATATTGATAGGCATTCCTTAGCTTGTGACAGGAATGAAATGAATTTCTCGATACTAATGAGTAAAAGATTAAAAGCGGTGATTGGCTGGACGGAATTGCCAAACGCAATGTCTTATAGAGCTGGAAAGACATTTATTACCATGAAAAAAAACAGACCACATCGTGAGAAACGCAAAGATCCAAATAAACTCTACCCCGGGGACAAGCTTTGGGTATGAAGCAAGATAATATTTAAAAGGGAGGCAATAATAATGGAAAAATATCTGTATTCTGGAGGAGAATTCCGGAATATTGGAAATTCCAATTGGGAGGAATGGCAACAAGGTCAGTTAAAATTTAATTTTAGAGAGACTGAGAGAAATAATGAATAGATAACTCTCAACGATGCGTCCAGGAACATCTTCGTCCTGCTGCCGGTGAATGGAGGTAAGTCTTATTTCGCCTGGGGTGGAGATGCAGGATGGATAGAATTGTATGACGTGTCAAAGGACACTGGCATCCTTCCAGGGACAAACATCCGCGATAAAGCAAAAGCAATCATAGATCAAACAGTCCCGGAAGGAAGAATTATCAGATCTAACGAAAACCCACCGCTTTTTAATAATGATTTTCCTCAGTAAATCTCTGGCCAACATTAATAAACAGCACGCCTGGGTGCAGTCCACGGCAAACGGGCGACCGAAGTACGGCGATATCCTCAAACACAAAATTAACCACGTCGGTGAACTCTATTTCAGGGTAGTGTAAAATCTTATATGTAAAATTCTTGAGGTAAAAAAAGAAAGGGTGGATTCTCCAATGTTCTGTGACAGGAAAAGGAAAGGAGAAAGTGTTTCCTCCCTTCACATCGAGGAAAACGTCGCTTATAGGGTCAAAAAGTGAAAAAAGGGACGGTTCTATTTTTATAATGTCGATGCACTTGGTAATAAAGAAAAGAAGTGAGAATAAGAAAAGGATTCAGAATTTTTGTACTTTCAAAGAACCATTGGAAATCAAGCGGTACAAAATTTATTCAAATCAGGCATCATACAGGCAAAGCTCAAAATCGGTCAGCCAAATGATACTTACGAGCAGGAGGCTGACAGAATGGCGGATCAAGTTTTGCGGGTGTTGAAGAATACAGTTGACAGCGGTCAGCGGTCACTTGCTATGAAAGAGCGGCCTGCTATATTCGCACCTGAAGCGGTCGCGTCCGAGAAGGAGGTGATTCTGACCAAGAGGATTTCTGACCAGAGTCCTATAGCGACGCCAGAGGTTGAAAGCCGAATCACTGCTTTAAGGGGAGGCGGTCAGCCTCTGCCTGAATCTGTAAGAGGCTGATGGCGCATGAGTTGACGCATGTAGTACAACAAAGTCTTGCAACCTCTAACCTGCCAAGTATTCAGCGCAATCCCGATGTTGGTGCTGATGAATGTGCAGAACGAGGACCTCCAGATAGTGAGTGCCAGCCTTTAATCTACAATTGCCAGGAAGCTAAGAATTTTGGGAGGTCAGAGCAAGAACGCTGCAAACGGCCAGCAGTGGGATATGCACAACAAAAACTCAACAAATTCTTGAGTATGTATGATAATTGGATTCCCAGCTCAAAGTTGATTGCTGGTTTGGTAATGAAACTTATAAAGCGACGAAGATGTTTCAGATATGTTCCGGGCTCAAAGATGATGGAAAAATCGGTGAACAAACTTGGCCGGCTTTAGAGAGTGCAACGCCAGAGCGAATTCCGCCAACTAAGAAAACTCCACCTCCGAAGACGTTGCGAGACAAAGTGAATGAAAACAATCAAGAAAGAAAGGACTTCTTGGAATGGGCAATTGTCCTTCTGAGAAGTCTTGAGTCAAGCCTCGATCTGAACATGGATAAGATTAACAAGGATCTCTTTAACCAACTTCACCGAAATACATTGGATGCCATAAAAACCTGGCTCAAAGCGGATATTTCCGATCCTGACTTTCGTAACACAGTCACAACAGCATCCGTTCAAGCGGTGGAGGTGAATATCTGCCGGGGATGGGAGCCCAAAGGCGAATTCTGCCGCATAGGTGTACTCTTGCATGAATTTAATCATTTTATTGGAATACATAAAGAAGCTGGAAATGTTGTAAACACACCTGGTGATGCGTTTGACAAAGCTCACGGTATGGCACAATTTGTCCTGGCATTAAACAGAATGCCAACTAACTGCTGTAAAGGCACCTGTTAAAAAGTCAAAAATGCCAGGACCCTAACTTGCAAATAATGATTAATGGTAAGCTGATTTTTAATACGGACAGGAAGCAGATCTTCACGAAAAGAAGACTTGAAAACGATATAGAATTGTGATAGATAAAAAGACTTATTTGATCATGTTCATAAACCTATTGCAATTGGGTTTATGAAAAAGGAGGTATAATGACAAAATCTATTGAAGAAATAAAAAAAGAAATTGAAACGAATATAGACGAGATTACAACCGATTTTCTGAAGTATAAGGAAGGTGGTTTCCAGCTTACAGAGATCGCTAAGTTTACCTTTGAAGCAGGAGCGAAGCTCGTTGAAGCAGTGGAAAACGTTCAGGGAATTTCAGGACCGCAGAAGAAAGAGGTAGTTATGTCCTCGATTAAAGAAATTTACAAGAAAGTCAATCCTGATATACCCTTGCTGCCAGAACCACTTGAGACAATGGTAGAGGATATGATGCTGGATAAAGCCCTGGACACATTCATAGATTTTATTGTGAGCAAATATAAGGATAAAGGAATATTCGAATAGAGGTGGTTTATATGGGGGACTCAGTCCGTAATCGTATCGTTTCATTCAATACCGCGTTTGAGGGATTTGTGGAATGGATGTATCTTGATCAGAAATCAAAGGTGACAGTCGGAATCGGTAGGTTAATCGACAATCCTGACCAAGCAGTCCAGCTGGGTGGATTCGTGCATAAGACAGATGGTAGTCCAGCGACTGAGCAAGAAATCCGAAATGAATGGCAAATGGTCAAGAACTCCAAGACACCGGGTAAATGGTATGAATTGAAGGAGCGAACCAACCTCCGCCTGCCACGTTCTGTAATTGAGCGGCAAGCATTACAGTATGCTGAAGGAATAGTTGCAAATCTTAAGCGACAGGGGTATGATTGGGACAATTACCCGGCTGATGGACAGCTGGGGTTGCTAAGCATAGGATGGATCGGATTGGGGAGCTATCCAAAATGCCTTGGTTATGTGAAGAAAGGGAATTGGTTTTATGCAGCTGGTGAGGCAACATTCCCTACATCAAAAAAACGTGAAGAGGCTCAGCAAAAGCTGTTCCGGAATGCAGGACGAGTTAAAGCCCGAGGTCTTGACCCTGATGTCCTATGGTTCGATAACCCAACCGCAGGAAGGGCATTTTTTTTCAAAGGCGACAAGTATCTGACATACGATATCGCAAATAACAGGATTATAACTCCGCCGGCGCTCATCGATAGCTGGGGTGACCCCACCAAGGACTGGAAGGGTATGGCTGCAGCTGGTTTTGCCAATAATTTAGATGCGGCTGTCAATTGGTGTGACGGGCGTGTATTCTTCTTTAAGGGAAATGAATATGTGCGGTTTGATATTCACCCCGGCCAGGTCAGTTGGAAACTTCCAATTGCAGGAAATTGGCCGGGTTTAAATGAGACTGGATTTGATAGTGGAATCACAGCTGCTCTCGATTGGGGCTGAATTAGAATTATATAAAATCAAATTGGAGGAATATGATGACCAAAATAGTAAACAAGAAGATTGTACAGGCTAAGCTGGAGATTGGGCAGGTAGAGAACGCTTGCGAGCAGGAGGCAGACCGTGTGGCATCTGCGATAATGCAGATGTCAGAACATGGCAGCGGGCATGTCGAAGAACTCTTTCAAATCAAGAAATCCCCTATAAAGGGTCTGGAATTGTCTTCGGATTTAGAAGCTCGCATGGATCTCTTGAAAGGAGGAGGTCAGTCTCTTCCAGAATCCACTCGCATCTTCTTTGAGTCTTTCTTTGGCTTTGACTTCAGCCAGGTGCGCATTCATGCAAATGCACAAGCAGCAGAAATGGCGCAAGCATTGAATGCACGAGCTTTTACAGTGGGACAGGATGTTGTGTTTGGGGCAGGGCAGTATGCACCATGGACGCCAGCCGGACAAAGGTTACTAGCTCACGAACTGGCACATGTCGTTCAGCAAACCAGAGTGTGCATTTCATCTGATAATAGAATTAGATATCTTCAATGCGCTAATGGGCTTATGTCCCCTCGGTTTGCTGATGACCCGGTTCTTCAAGCGGTCTTCATCGGGCAGCGGCTTCTTCGTAAAGGAGATAAGGGGCAGGCTGTGCAGAAAATCCAGCAAGCACTTATGGATTTGGGATATCCATTACCCAACTTTGGTGCGGATGGCGACTTTGGGAACGAGACCACATCGGCTGTCATCAACTACCAACGAGCGAATGGATTATCAGCAGATGGTATTGTTGGAAAGATTACTATGGGACGACTTGATGCAGATTTCACGCCATTAGTCCCTCCAACTCCGCCATCTCCCCCTACTCCGCCAATGCCAATAAATGTCGACCCGTGGGTCGCGGTACCCATAGATGACAGACTGCGTCATGTAATGAATCTCCTTGTCAACGATTATCACTATCCTGTTAATGGCGCTGCAGGCATAGTAGGAAATCTGTATGCCGAGTCCGGTGTGTTGCCCAGCCGAATCGAGGGGAGTTCTGATGCCACACCACTGAGAAGCCAGAATTTTGCCGGAATAATGACGGACTTCTCACCCGACGAGGTAATGAATCGAAACAGTACAACAAGAACAGGTCCTCGATTGCCTGGTATCGGCCTGGCGCAATGGACCGCGTCAACTCGCCGTGCCGGCCTGTTCCAGCGCTCATTCGGAGGTCAACAGCTTGGTTCTTCGATTCTCTTTAATATGGATGCACAGGTGGATTACCTTGTTGACGAGGTCAGGAGGTCGTACAAGGGCATGAATGCAAGACTAATGTCTCAAGGTATAACATTGAACGATGCCAGCGACGACGTTGTCTACGAGTATGAGGTCCCGGGTAGCATCCTGACCACGGGCACACCAAGAAGTAAGCTCCCCCGCACAGATCCGGCCGTACAGAGGGTATTCGCCCAGCGAAGGAATATGGGGCGACGGGCTTTGCAGGCTTATCAAAGTAATCCCTGATACAAATCATAACACTCGAAATCAATTTGGAGGAATATGAATAACAATGTTAAGAAAAGGTATGGTTGTAGTGATTCGTCTGTTGAGAACACAATAAAAAAAATAGATGATGATTACGAGAGGGAAGCGGATTTTTGAAAGGAGGAGGTCAACCTCTACCTGAATCGATTCGTACATTATTCGAGTCTCGTTATGGTTTTGACTTTAGTAAAGTGCGTATTCATGCCGATATAAAATCTGCAGAATTGGCACGAGCACTGAATGCAAAAGCTTTTACAGTTGGACAGGATGTGGTGTTTGGAGCGGGACAGTACGCACCGTGGACAGCAGCAGGAAAAATACTGCTAGCTCATGAGCTGGCTCATGTCATCCAGCAAACTACGAATTGCATTTCTTCCAATGAGATAATTAAAAATCTTCAATGTGCCAATGGACTTATGTCGCCTCGCTTTGCTGATGACCCGGTTCTTCAAGCAACCTGTAACCAGTTTTTCGTTCGAGCTGCATGCTGGTGAAGGAATCCATCATTTGTATCCAACAATGGACAGAATAAACCGCAGCATGGCGACTATTTCTTCATCGCCAACAGGGATGATGGCACTGATGGTCACACAGGAATCTTTATTGAGGAAATAGAAATATGATCGGCGTCGGCTAAGAGGCTGGTTCGATTGTACAAAAATAGGATTGCCACAAACCCCATAGGGTAATAAAAGAAGGAACCGCTCTTGATGTTATAAAAAATCTGGAGGGTGAAATCCATATGCCAAATTTAATATTTATGATGATGATGTTTATATAGTTAGAGTTTCATTGTTAATGCTGTAAAATCTGGAGTGATTATGCTGGTGCTGGAATTGCTGACTTCAAGTACTGCTGCCACGGTAGCCAAGTTTCTGGTGGAAAAAGTGGTCGAATACAAAAAAAGTAAGGGTAGCGACAAAGAAGTTGAACTTCTGAAGAACCAGCTTGAGACATATAAAGAAAAAGCGCAACTTGTGGATAAAGAACTGGTGCACTTCAAAGAGATAGCACAGAAACTGGAAGCAAGATTGGGGAGCAGCTATATTTCCGAGAATGCATATGTGAACTGGAATCTTGATGCCATCAAGCCGAAGACATCTGCTTTTGAAATCAAGGTATGGACAGAAAAAGGCGATTATCATCAAAGTACGCGTGATATCGCAGTGACGCCAAAAACAAGCGCTTACAGGATAGGGGATAAGATCAACCTTTACTTCCGCGCTGAAAAGGATTGCTATCTCACTCTTATAAATTATGGGACAAGCGGCAATATGACCGTGCTTCTGCCAAATACTCTTTCACAGGATAATTTCGTAAAAGGAGGCAGAATCTATGCAATCCCGGGGCAGGATTATCCTTTTGATTACATACTGAGCGGACCCGCTGGAATTGAGAGGATCAAGGCAATAGGTACTACAGGGAAAATAAACCTCATGGATTTGACATATAAAAAGGGTGAAGTATTCATGACATCGAGCGCGGCATCGCGGGATATAAGCGTGGTTGCAAAGAGAATTGAGAGCGCGGCGCCAGAGGAATGGGCTGAGGCTGTATGCGAGATAGAAGTGATATGAATTTGTATCGAAAAGCTGGATTTGTATCGAAAAGCTGGTATAGAACTATTGCTCGCTGCAGTGATGATTATGATTCTAGCGCAGGCAGTGCAGGCTGGGGATTGGCAGATGTTAATCTCACAAAATAATATTTAAACATCCTCAAAATCCAAGGAGGTTTCAAATATGGAGGGAAATACATGATGAGTAACGAATCAAAAAAAGTTTTCTATTGTTGGCTCAAAGTAGGATTGATATTTGTCATTTTGTTGATCTCATCTGCACACGCTGGTTCTGCTCAAGAATTACCTAGTTTTCCAGTTCGTCCACCTCCACTTATAGTGTTTTATAAAGTGACCGTAACTCCCACTCCATCAACCATATATCCAACAACTTTGACCTCAAGCTCGTACTCAGAAATAAAAGTGACCGTGACAAATAATAGCGGATCACCGATAAGCGGAGTTACGCTAAATCTTACAAGTACAGGAGGGGATATCCAAAATAAATTGGGAAACACAAAAAATGATGGAACTTTCACCACCAGATTCTCATCTTCTAACTCAGGCACATTTTTTGTGAATGTGACTGCATCGACGGGGGGAAGTAATTTATCAATATATCGTGGCTTTGCCAGTATCCAAATTACAGTCCTGAATAACGATCCCACAGCCAAATTCTCAGTTTCTTCCAGAACAGGTGAAGTGCCATTGACCATCATCTTCGATGCGTCGGGATCAACTGACATCGATGGTACAATCACATCTTACTCTTGGAACTTTGGAGATGGCAAAAACGGTATCGGTAAGATAGCGAACCATACCTACGAAAATAACGGGGAATACATCCCCTCGCTCACAGTGACTGATAACCTCGGACAGTCCAATTCAGTCATAGACAAAATAATTGTGAGCCCAATGCCAGCTCTTTCGTTAGCAATTACCTCTGAACCAGCATCGATTGAATCAGGCAAGACATCGACAATCAAAGTCACGGTGACCGGAAAGAATAGCGCACCCATTTCAGGAGCAAATGTGATGCTGGCTTCAGCTGCAGGCGGCATAATCAATCCTGTTTCAGGCATAACAGACTCGAATGGACAGTTTACTTCAATCTTTACAGTTACAGTATCATCTGAAGGAACTTTTTCGATCAAAGGTAAAGCTACGAAGGATAACTTTATCGATGGTTTAGGAGAGACTCAAGTTGCAGCAACAATAAAACCAGCAATTTCGATTCCTGCAACTACACTCCCAACAGAAACTGCTGCAACTCTATTCCCGACAGAAACTGCTTCCGGGAACGGAAATAATGGCAAAGTGCTTCAGTGGGATGCTATTCTTATATTTATTCTGGTTATAGCAGTTCCTGTTGCTATTCTTTTATTCAAAAGAAAAAATGGAAAATCTAAGGAAGAACAACAAATTGAAAAATGGGAAAAAGAAGGCTATGACGTATCCGGGTTAAAAGAAGAGTTAGAGGGAAAAAAATAAAAGAAGGGGTATGGATTTTAAGACCAAGATCGAGGAATTCGCAAGAAAGATTGAAAAACTGAAAAGCCTTGAAAAAGAACTTGATTCACTGGATACCGAAGGATTCGAATCCGATGTTAAAGAAATAAGATCCATGCTAAAAAGCCCTGATAAAATCCCCATAATAGAAAAAGGGATTGAAGAACTGAAAGTAAAAATAGAAAAAAGCACAGCCCCTATCGAAATAGAGATAACCCCTAAAGCAAAAGCAATCCCTGAAGCACCGGCTATCCTTAAAGTCGAATCAACTCCTGAATCAGTGCCGCCACCAAAAAATGCCTACGGTGTCGTCATCGGGATCGGAAAATACAGAGATACAGGCATCCCTGTTTTAAAATATGCGACAAACGATGCTCGTGAGATATACAATATCCTGACAGACCCGCAATACGGGAACTTCCCCAGAGAAAATGTAAAGCTTTTGCTTGACGAACAGGCAACACTGACCGAAATAAAATCCGCAATGGGAACTTTCCTTTCACGAAACGCGGGAAAAGACGACACAGTTTGCATTTACTTCGCCGGGCATGGTTCTCCCGAAATAGATCCCACGGGAAAGGCAGATGACAGGTTGGAGAAGTTCATCGTTCCCTATGATGCGAAAAAAGACGATCTTTTCGGCTATGGGCTTTCAATGGACGAGATCAGAAAAATTTATGAAAGGATCGAATCAAAGAAAGTGGTATTTTTCATCGATAGCTGTTACAGTGGTGAAGCAGGAGGTAGAACCTTCTCAAGACCTGATGTAGCAGCCCGAAATGTCACCATATCCGAGAAGTTCCTCGAAGAGCTTTCAGGTGAAGGAAGAATTATAATCAGCGCAAGCAAGCCAGACGAACTATCACTTGAAACGAATGAACTCGAGCATGGGGTTTTTACTTACTATCTGGCTGAGGGGCTGAAAGGGAAAGCTGATCTAAACAAAGACGGTGTAGTAACAGTAGATGAACTGTATAGCTATGTATATGAGCAAGTAACAAAAAAAGCCCGCCTTCTTGGAGCGAGCCAGCATCCACTTAAAAAAGGCACAATTATAGGCGAGATTCCACTAACACGATATGAAACAGAAAAAATGAGAAGAGTAAAAGACCTTTGTTCTATTGCAGTTGAACTGGCCGAAGAAGGAAAATATGAGGATGCAATAAAGAAATATGATGAAATTATAAAAATAGATAAAGAGAACTCCGAAGCTTTTAACTGCATCGAGAGATTAAGAAAGCAGGTCGATGAAGATACAGCAAAGAAAAATTTAAAACGGTTATCTGACTGGTATTATGAAGGAAAGCTCAGTCCGTCACAGTATGAACTGGCACGTCGGGTTATAAAATCGAGATCAGAGGATTTGAGCGAAGATGATAAAAAAGTTTTTAAATTAGTAAACGATCTTCTGTCAGGTCAAATATCAATCTCAACATTTAAGGAAGAGATTGAAAATAAATGAAATATTTTTAATGAGGCCTTTGATGAATGAAAGCGTCCGAGAATCAGTTAAAAAACCCGATTCAGCGAAAGAGGATAGAACGTCAAGGGCACGAACATCCGAATATTCACAACCTGTAAATTCCTCAGTTGGCCTCATCTTGTTCCTACAGAGAACCATCGGAAATCAGGCGGTTTCGAGGCTCATGAAATCTGGCACTTTGCATGCAAAACTTAGGATCGGACAGCCGGGGGACGAGTACGAGCAGGAGGCCGATAAGGTGGCTGAGCAGGTGATGAGGATGCCTGAGATGATATCAAGAAATGAACTCCACATCCAGCGGAGTTGCCCTGCATGTGACAAAAATGAACTGAAGCGACAACCAATAAAAGAAGAAGAGGATGAAGAGAAGAAACTGCGCAGGCAACCAAAAGAAGAGGAGGAGGAAGAAAAGCTTCAGGCAACAACAACTTCAGATCGTATCCCTGAAATTGATTCAAATATAGAATTTCATATCCACTCCCTAAATGGAAGAGGACAACCTCTATCAGAAGATAGCCGCGCTTTTTTCGAGCCGCGCTTCGGATATGATTTCAGTGACGTTAGGGTGCATACCGACGCGAATGCGGGGGAATCGGCGCGGGCGGTGAATGCAAAGGCATTTACGGTGGGAAAGGATGTGGTGTTCGGGGAAGGGGAGTACATGCCCGATACAAAAGCTGGGCGAATGTTAGTTGCACATGAATTAGCGCATGTAGTACAACAGCGCAACAAAACCGTGAATTCTGAAAATAAGCTCCAGTTCGTCTCTCCAGCAGGTTTGTGTCAACAAAATGCTATCCAGGAGAAAGTCAGTCACACTATGAATCAAGACATGTTGTTACAACGTGTGCATATAGAAGATGGTCGTATAAAGTTTGATTGTGCTTTTTATGCTGATGATCCTAAACTCGAAGATTGTTTAAACGATAAGGATCGTCTCCGACCCTTCGATACAGGCGATTCCGTTATCAGGGTTCAGACAGGATTAAAAGCTGCTGGAGAATACATGGGAGAAATAAGTGGTATTTATGATGCCGCTACTGGACAAGCAGTAATGGCGTTCAAGAAAAATCAAGAATTGGGTTCCGAGAAGTTTCCAGATGTTGGTCCCGGAACAACGAGTTGTCTGGATAAACTCTGCCTCAGCAATGGACAATGCCAAGATAAGACTCCTCCACCCGTCATCCCTGAAAAAGTTCCCCCTCTTTCAGATGAACTCATAGTACAGATCGCAAATAGCGAGAGAATAAATGCACTTTTTAAGGCAGGACATGAACTCATGAAATTGCATGAGCAAGCTACTTCAGGTATATTTATACCAATAACTCCAGTTGTTTGGGCAGTAAATCGTTGGTTATACACATTTCCCGGCAAAGCTGATTATGCAGATACTATTGACAAGGCTATTTCGTTGATTGATCAAAATATTAGCACCAATACCAATATTAGAATTGATCGCAGTCCTGAATGCAAAGATCACGCTTTTGTGGGAGCACTCGGCGATCCTGGGAAAGGTATCACAGTTTGTGACCTTTTCTTCAAGAAGCATCCTAATTGCCAAAGAGAAGTTATAACCCATGAATACTTCCATTTAATCAATTTGATACATCATTACGATGCTACGACTACGAAAGAAGCGTTGGAATGTCCTCATCATATGGCAGAGTTAGTCTTTGATATAGCAAAAGGTCAGACAGGAGGTTGCGCACAAAAGCCAATCGATTGTATCAGCCCGATACCATGATATCATTGATAGCCGATAAAAACCAGGACAGAAGCAATGAATTCTTGATCTAATCGACTTCTGTTCCTTCAGAGAACGATTGGCAACCAGGCAGTTCAGAAAATGGTCAAATCAGGCACTCTGCAAACAAGCTCTTCTGATAGAAGAAATCGCCTGGATATCCTCAAAAAAAGTTCGAACAACAATATGAATGAAGAACTTCTCAGAAAGCCGAAAGAAGAGAGCTTTTTCGAGGAAGAATGATACTCATATTCCGGGGGTGAACTCAAAAATATTGGAAATCTTAACTGGGAAGAATGGCAGCAAGCTAATCTAAAATTCAATTTTATAGAGACACAAAGAGATAATGAATGGATTTACCTGTATGATAACTCACGTGATATTTGGGTGGCATTACCAAAAATGGGTGGCGCATCATTTTATGCCTGGGGTGGGGATTCAAGCTGGACTGAATTATATGAAGTAACAAAATATCAAAAACGAAAACAAAGCCAAGCTGAAGCTGCAGGAATCGCTCGAAGAAAATATCCCACAAACCATTGAAGATGTCGACAACTTTAAACACGACAAAAAAGCCCAGCACATAGGCGCAGACGTAATGAAGGTTGTTCAGGGCGAAAAAAACGCAGTCATCTCTACCTTCGCTGACATGGAACACACACCACCGCCCACCCCTTCCAATCATAAGCCCGAACCCCTGCCGCCTGAAGAAGAAGCGCCGCCCACTGCTAATTTGGACATTGGTCAGGGTGCAATCGCGCCGCTACAGAAAGAGCATACTGACCTTAGCAACTACACCAAAGAGACAGAAAACAGGCTAAAAGAAGAAGAAATCACACAAGAACAGCTCGACATGGTTGACAGCGGCGACCTCGCCGAAGCAAACAAAGAAAAAAAAGGGATGGAGGCAAAGGCTAAGAGCGAACCGCTCGCCGTGCAGAAGTTCGCACAGCAGGAAACCGAAAAGGTTGATAATGACCTCAAACAGGAAGAGAAGAAAAAACGCGGCGAACTGAAGGTTAAACGCAAGGCTGACCTTCGAGCCACCACACAGCAGCAGAAACACACCAAGACCGCCATCGAGAGACAGCGCGAGGAAGTAGCAAACAAGATCAACGCTAAATTCAAATCCGTGCAGGACAAGGTGAAGAAGAAGCTTGACGATTTAGAAAAGGAATCGATGAAGCGCTTCGATGATGGCAATGCGAAAGCCACGAAAGAATTCGAAGACAATGTCAAAAGCGAGCTCGATGCTTATAAGGAGGATCGCTACTCGGGCTTCTTTGGTTGGGCTAGAAAAGCCAAAGACTGGCTGCTGGGTATGAACGAACTACCCAGGGTTAAAGCTATCTTCAACAACAACCGCACTATCTTTGTCAACACCATCAACAAGCTGGTGGCTGAGATCGCAGCCGACAACAAGCGTGTCATCCAGGAATGCAAGGACGAACTGGCAAATGCCAGGCAGGAAATCAAGGATTATGTGGACAAGCTCGGTCCCAGCTTAAAAGATATTGGCAAGAAAGCTGCCGAGGAAATGGATGCAAAGCTGGACGATCTCGATCAGTTCGTGGCGAAAAAAGCGCAGGAGTTGCAGGATAAACTGAAAGACAAGCAGCAGGCTGCCATCAAAGCCATCGACCAGAAGATCGAAAAGATGAAAGAGGCAATGGCTGGTGCGCTCTCTAAATTCGGCAAACTGCTGTTAAATGCAGCAAAGAAATTCTTTGCATGGGCTCTGGAGAAATTCGGCTACACGCTGGATGCGATCGAAGGTATCATCAATAAAGGTGCAGCCGTGCTTAAAGCCATATTCACAAAGCCAATCCAGTTCGTTAAGAACCTGGTTAATGCGGCGATTACCGGCTTTAAGAACTTCGGCAAAAATTTCCTCACACACCTGAAGGATGCAATCTTCGAATGGCTGACCGGCTCACTGGTCGGGCTTATATTACCTGAAAGATGGGATTTGAAAGGGATATTGAGTATTGTTTTCCAGATGCTCGGTATCACCTACCAGAACATCCGCTCGCACCTTGTGAAGCTCATCCCTGAACCTGTGGTGAAATCCATAGAAACTACTTTCATGCTTGTAAAGAACCTCATTACCGAGGGTCCGATAGCAGCCTGGGAGCAGTTGAAAGATATCGCAGGCGATATGAAAGATACATTTATCGAGGCTGTGAAAGACTGGATCAAGTGGAAGGTGATACAGGAAGCGATCAAAAGCATCGTCAGCGCGTTCATTCCAGGCGCGGGAATTGTTCGTGCTATCGTTGGCATCTATGACACCATTGTTTTTTTCATCCAGAAGGCGAAAGACATCCTGCAGATGGTGGGCAACTTCCTCGGTTCCATAGCCGAGATTGCAGCCGGGAACATCACCAGTGCGGCGGAAGCGCTGGAGAGCGGACTGGCACGGGGGATAAAGCTTGTGATCGATTTCCTTGCGAGGTTCCTGCACCTTGACGGCATTACGCAAAAGATAAGGGACGTAATCCAGAACATTCGCAGTAAGGTGGATAAGGTGATCAGCAAGGTGGCAGAGTGGGTTGTGGGGAAGGCGAAGAAGCTGTTGGGCAAGCTGACAGGGAAGGGCAAGGAAGATAAGGAGAAAGTAATGGATCCCGATGTACATAAACGGTGGGCACAAGGTATGCAGGCAGTGAAGCAATTGCAACAAGGGTCGAAGCAAATTCCACTCAACCAGAGAGCTTTAGATACCGCTCTATGCAAAATTAAAAGAGATTATGGATTCAAGGAACTGAGCGCGAACCATTCTGGCAATGAGTGGAAAATACATGCATTGATGAATCCAGAAGAGACGATCATCATTAAAGATGAGGAGGGTTCTGATGTGGAATTTTTAGTGATTAGGGTAGGCACTGAAACAGTCAAGGTCAAACTAGATCCGGCGGGCGATGAAGTGACCTTGTCGAAAAAGATGTCAGAACTCAAACAACAAGAGGTATTAATGACAAACTTCGAAATAGATCGCCAAACTGCAAAGGCATTCATCCGTCAAGTCGGAACCAGTCGGAACGTAGGAAACCTACTGCTATCGTTTGCAAAGGAGAAAGGTGGTCAACCCCCTGAAGAGTTTCTCAAGTCTCAACTCAAAGCCCAGCTTTCTAGTATGGCTGCTGTTGCGAGGCCGGTGGGCAGAGAGACTCGCAGCAAGTTAGTCCATCTCGGGGAAGAAAAGGAACCTCTCTCAAACATCGCTCTCGTTTTCCATGAGATGGAGGGAGGGCAGTTCACATCCAGTTTTCATCCTGAAGCCAAGGTTATCGAATACAACTATCGTGAAAAGGGCGAGAGAGCTACCGCTCGGATTTGGGCTCGAGCTGTGGTGCGTGTTGATGATAATGGCGTTGTCGTTAAAATCCTAGCAGTCGATCCGAAAATAAAAGACGGTCCAGCCACGGTTGAGAAGTTGATGAGAGAAGCAGGATGGCCAGTGAAGCTCATATAATTTGGGCTAAGAACGGACGCGTTACGTGTTAGGTGTAATTATCCTGAAAATTGTGTAGTCCTGAAAAATTCAAAAGAAATATATATGAGCATGTATATCCTAAGATAGGAACGGTTATACATTTTCAATAAAGGGACTGAGCAATTGGGCGATGAAACTTCCTTCTAATAGAGGATTCTGTAATTTTTAGTTAATTCCTTAAATATTTTGTAATTTATGACTATTTACGAAAACAACATCGAACATCTTCTTGATGAACTTCACAGGATTGATTTAATAGTCCGACATCACTGTGAGAACTGTAAATCAGAATATCAGGCTGGAGTTAATGATTTTAAGGGCTTGTACATCTCAGAGAATGAAGTGAATGCAATTCTGCAAAGCACGCCTTACGGATTAAAGGAAGAATTTCGCTCAGACATTCAACTGGAAAAAATTGAAACAATAAAAAAGGAGACTGACAAAAAAAAGCTTAAAACACTTGCTCAGGGAAAATCCCTCCGCCTCCATACTCTCTCAGCCCTCTTCCGCCTCATGCCTTTTGAGATCGACACCCTCCTCATCTGCCTCGCACCCGAGCTTGACCTTCGCTACGAAAAGCTGTATTCCTATCTCCAGGACGATGTGACCAGGAAAAGACCCACGGTAGATCTTGTGATGAGACTCCTGTGTTACTCTCTGGAAGAAAAGTTTGAGGCAAGGAAATATTTCTTGCCAACAGCGCCTCTCTTAAAGAATCGCCTTCTATCTTTTACAGGCGATGACCAGCTTCCCCTCTTATCAAGAGCACTCAAGATGGATGAGAGGGTTATAAGCTTCCTGCTCGGGACTGACGGGATAGATCAGAGAATTCGGAATTTCACAACCCTGATAGAGCCGAAAAGGTCTTTCAATGACATCATTTCTACCGATAATTACAGGAATGGATTAATGGAGTTTACGAAATTGCTTTCAAGTATGAAAAATCCGGTAATGCTCTTTTTCAACGGACCCTACGGGACCGGAAAAAAGTTGACCGCCGAAACTATTTGCAGGGAACAGGGAATACCGCTTCTGGTAGTCGATTCAAAAGGCTTGAAAGGAAGCGAATCCATTGAAACTCTAAAGCTCATACTCAGGGAAGCCATGCTGCAGGGTTCATCCCCGTATTTTGAGGGTTTTGATGCTCTACTGGAAAAGGATTCAGGAGCTTCTGTTCCGGATTTGATCCAATATATGGACCGCTTCCCAAACCTGATATTCCTTTCAGGAGAGATGCCTTTTGAGCCCAGAGGGATACATGACCACAGCTTCATAAGGTTTGATTTTTCTCTTCCTTCATTTACTCTCCGCAAGCATCTCTGGAAATCCTTCCTGAACGGCAATATAACTGATGTGGATATGGACGCCCTCGCCGTCAAATTCAAATTCAGCGGTGGTCAGATAAGAGATGCAATTTTTGCGGCGCGAAATGTTGCGAGTGCAAAAGGCAAATCCGAATTATCCATGGAAGATCTATATCAGGTATGCAGGTCTCAGTCAAGCAGCAGTATATCTGCGCTGGCACGTAAGATGGAGACCCGCTATACATGGGATGACATAGTACTTCCGAAGGATGCAAAGGATCAATTAAAAGAAGTGGCAGGACACATCAGATATAGAGGTGTGGTGTATTCGGACTGGGGCTTTGGCAGAAAGCTATCCATAGGGAAAGGATTGAACATCCTTTTCTCAGGACCTTCTGGAACAGGCAAAACAATGGCTGCTGAAATCATCGCAAAAGAGGTGCAGCTTGATATCTATAAAATAGACCTCTCAAATGTGGTCAGTAAATATATTGGAGAAACTGAAAAGAATCTCGCAAAGATTTTCAAAGAAGCTGAGACCAGCAACGCCATTCTGTTCTTTGATGAGGCTGACGCCCTCTTCGGAAAGCGCTCGGAAGTAAAAGACGCCCACGACAGATATGCAAATATTGAGATTGGATACCTGCTTCAGAAAATGGAAGAATACGATGGCGTGGTCATCCTTGCGACAAATCTCAGCAAGAACATCGATGATGCTTTCTTGCGAAGGATGCAGATCGTGATTGAGTTCCCGTTCCCTGATGAAGCACAGAGGAGATTGATATGGGCAGGGATATTCCCGAAAGATGCGCCACTTGCAGACGATATAGATTACAAATTCCTCTCTGAGAAATTGAAGCTTGCTGGTGGAAATATAAAAAATATTGCTTTAACGTCTGCGTTCTATGCTGCTGAAAACTCCAGAAAGATAGGAATGCATCATATAATGCATGCAGCGAGAAGAGAATATCAGAAAATGGGGAAATCTTTTTTAAAGGCTGACTTCGAACCTTATTATGAACTTATATATGCAGAAGGGAAATAGATGGAAGTATTAAAAGCGATTGGTAAGACTTTACAGCACTTTCTTAAACAAAAGATTTCATACTTATTTAGCTGGGATGACGTGCCAGGAAATGATACTGGACGACTCATGAGGTTTCTGATTCAGAATTTTAATGTAGATTGGGTAATAACTGCAAAAATTGAGAAAAACGAAGACGATAAGGTCATTAACATCTCAGATGGAAAAAAATCGATTTCTCTTAAACTTGACAATGAAAAATTAAAGGTAAAATTGACAATCAACGATGGTAGAACTACTGAATATGATGTAAAGACTGAGAACAGTAAGCTAAATATATACGATCCTTCGGATGATTCCATCAAATTTGAAGATAACTCCATCTTCTTTAATTCGCCGGCAGATATAGAGATAAGCAAAATTCCAAAACATTCACTTTCGATTTTTCTATATCAGATTGTTGAGAACAACTATTTAAGAAACATCGAATCAGAGCAGTTAAAAGATCGGATGCTATATCCACCTCTTGTTCTTGATCTGTATTATATCTTCACCCCTTACGCCAAGGATGACCCTGAGACAGAACTCAGGATCTTAGAAAAAGTTATGCAAACATTTCATGATAATTCTGTGTTAAAGGGGGAAATACTTGAGAAGGGCATGAAAGAAAGCGGAAATGATGAGATACGTGTGGTTCCTAACAATCTTACATTTGACGAAATAAACAAACTGTGGGAGAGATTTCCCAATAAACCTTTCAAGCTTTCAGCCTCTTATATACTTACACCTGTTAAAATCCCCTCTGAAAGGGAACCGGTTGAGATTAAAAGGGTTATTGAAAAAGATATTAAATTATATAGATTGGTGCAGAAAAATGATCAACAGGAAAAAGATACCTCTTGAAAATATAAAAATCTGTCTGAGCATGGCTGTGATGCTTAAGGATGAGTTATCCTCTGATAAGAAGGCTATTGGAGATGTGTTTTTAAAAGCCTCCGGGATAAAGAAAGCTATTGTCAGACATAGTACAGGTTATTTCCTTTTGATTGATCTTTCTGAAGGAAAACACAATCTTACTGCTGGTGGAGAGTTTTACAGACAGGTGGACTTTTCGGTTGATACTAAATCGATTGACCCAAAAAAACCATTTGTTGATTTTGTTGATATATCTTTGAAGCCAAATTCCCATTATCCTTTTCCTGAAGGTAAACCCGTATTGAAAGGCATGATTGTTGATGCAGGAAATGAGCCGATTCCCGAAGCTTCCATACAGATCAAAGGTATGAAGGAAAACGCAGTTTCAGAAGATGATGGCGGTTTTTTCATTCAGTTTGGTGACATAGATAGAGATAAAAAGATGATTCTAACGATTAAAAAGGATGGATATAAAGACGAGGATATGAAGGTGGTTTTAAAAAAAGGTACGGTTACGCATATTGAGGTAATAAAGCTAAATAGAGAATAGAGAGGAGGTGTTACACTGAAAATGGATTGTATAAGAACGACATGTAGTCATTAAAAATAATTTATGTGAATAAGAAAATAAAAATATAGATATGGAGGAAATGTATATGAAAATTCGCAACACTTTAAACCAGAAGATAGTAATTAAATTGAAAAAGGATAAAGAAGATAAAAATATTGATCTTTTAGCTAAAGAGACATTAGATGTTCCAGAAGGGTTTGAAGAATCACCGCATCTGCAAACACTTCTTGAGAGAGAAATAATAGAAATAGTGGGAAAGGAAGATATAAAGAAGGAAAAGGAGGATATAAAGAAAACTGTACCGCCTGCAAAGAAGAAAATTAAATCTGTAGAAGAGTTATTAAAGTTACCGAGCAATGAATTAAAAAGATATCTTAAAAATCAGTTGATCGATGATTTAAAAGAACTGGCTAAAACATTAGAGATAGAACCTGTAGATGATTTTGAGGAAATAGTTAAAAATATAATTGAATCAATTGAAGCCAGAAAAAAAGCTGGTACAGAAGAATAATTGAAAATATAAATTTAATAAAGGAGGAAATAATATGGGAGAGTATCTATCACCTGGAGTTTATGTTGAGGAAAAGTCCGGTGGAATAAAGCCTATTGAAGGCGTTGGCACATCAACCGGAGCATTTGTAGGAATTGCAGAAAAAGGACCTATCGGCGAGGCTACGCTTATCTCGAATTATGCACAATTTGAGAAAATATTCGGAAATTATCTTCACGATGGATATCTTGCGTATGCTGTGAATCAATTTTTCAAAGAAGATGGAACAAGATGCTATGTTGTTAGAACATGCCATTACGATGATAGTGGGAAAAAAACTGCAAAGTATTCGGAAGAAATTCTGAAATCTGATGCGGGTAATGACTTAATAAAGGTTTCTGCATTTTCAGAAGGGAAATGGGGCGACAAAATCATTGTCGAAGTACCAAAACCCGAAAAAGACGAAGCTGAGAAAAAATTATTTAAATTGCTTGTAAAATACCAAGAAGAAACAGGTAAGTATGAAGATGTCAAAAAAGAGCCTACAGTAGTTGAGTCGTTTGCTGATCTAACAATTGCTGAGGTTGAAGCTGAAATTAATAAAAAATCAGCTTATATATTTATAGACGTACTTGGAAAGCCTGGTGAATTAAAGGATATTCCCAAATACGATCAGCGTTTACCACTGAAGGGAGGAGACGATGGTATCCCTAATGGAGATATAAAGACCTTAACGAAAGAGGATTATATAGGGAAACCATCAAAGCACAGTGGTATTTATGCGTTTGATATGGTCAACATTAATATTGTTGCTATCCCTGATATGGCTGGCCATGATGACGTGATCATGGATGGACTTGCTTATTGTAAGAATAGAAAGGATTGCATCTTTATTGTAGATCCCCATCCAAATATGGGTATAAATGAAATAAAAGAGTTCAGAAGTAAGTTTAACAATTCCTATGGAGCGTTGTATTATCCGTGGCCTCTCGTTACCAACCCGCTGACACATGATCCAAAATATCCTGTGCCGCCATCAGGTGCAGCCGCAGGAACTATATCCTACGTAGATACAGTTAGAGGTGTCTATAAGGCAGCAGCCGGCACGCCGGATGGTTATCTCGATTCAGCGACCGGTATTGAAGCTGTCATTTCAAAGCAGGAACATGACGAATTGAATCCAGAAGGAATAAACGTTATCCGCTCATTTCCAACGCAGGGCATCTGCATCTGGGGTGCAAGAACCCTTGACAGGGACCCTGAATGGAGATATTTAAATGTCAGAAGGTTGTTTATCTTCATTGAGCAATCGATTGAAAGAGCGACTCAGTGGGTTGTATTCGAGCCAAACTCACCAGCATTGTGGGGATCTGTAATCAGAAACATAACAGCGTTTCTTTTAAGAGTATGGAAAGATGGTGCTCTATTTGGAAATACGGCAGAAGAGGCATTTTATGTTAAGGTCGATGCAGAAAACAATCCACCAGAGGTAAGGGACGCAGGGCAGTTAATCATAGAGATAGGAGTAGCGCCTGTAAAACCTGCAGAGTTTGTAATAGTTAGAATAAGTCAGAAAACATTAACAAAATAAAATAATTAAAGGAGGAATTTAGCATGGCAGGAGAAAGGAATGATCCATACAGAAATTTTAGATTCAAAGTAGAGATAGATGGGATTCAACTTAAAGGAGGCTTTGCCGAGGCAACAATCCCGGATTCAACTACGGATCCTGTAGATTACAGGGAAGGCACAGACTTACCATCTCAACGAAAGCTTTCTGGTCTAACAAAGTATGGCAATATTACGCTCAAGAAAGGTCTGACCGATTCAATGGATCTCTATAATTGGAGAAAGAGCGTTGAAGACACAGGTGCAATTAAAGCCAGGAAAAATATATCATTGATTCTGGTTGATGAGGAAGGAAATGATAAGGCACGATGGGATATTATAGAGGCATGGCCCACAAAATGCGCTTCATCGGGTTTCAGTGCAAAAGCAAACGAAGTGGTTATAGAAACACTCGAGATTGTGCATGAAGGATTCAAGAGGACGAAGTAAGAAAAAAGGAGAATAAATAGAAATGGGAGTTTTACAGACAGAGTACGATTTCACATTGCCTATGGGATATGTTGATGAAACAGGTACTCTGCACAAACAGGGCAAGATGAGGCTGGCGACAGCAGCAGATGAGATACTGCCAATAAAAGACCCAAGAGTTCAAAATAATCCAGCGTATTTAACCGTAATTGTACTTTCAAGGGTAATCACTCAACTGGGAGACCTGAAGATGGTAAATCCAAAGGTCATTGAGGGGCTCTTTGCGGGTGACTTTGCGTATCTTCAGGAAATGTATACGAGGATTAATCAGAATGGTTCAAATGTAATTAAGGCAGTGTGCCCAAAGTGCGAGCATAAGTTTGAAATAGAAATGCAATCTGAGGGGGAATGACTGGCTACCCCCTCGATAATCTCTACGAGGAGGTAGCCTTTTTAGCTTACCACTTTCACTGGGACTATGAGACCATTATGAACATGGAGCATAGAGAGCGGAAGCTGTGGTGTGAGGAGGTAAGTAAGATAAACAAAAAACTCAACGGAGAGGAAACAAAGAACCTGATTGAATTTTAGGAGAAGAAATGACAATTACAGGACAAAGGAACGATCCCTATTGTGCATTTAACTTTTTGGTAGAAGTAACAGGAATAATTAAAGGCGGGTTTACAGAGGTTTCAGGATTATCTATTCAAACAGAATACGATACAGTTAAAGAAGGAGGAGAAAATAATTTTGAGCACAGGCTTCCCAAGGGTACAAAGAGCACTGATATCACATTAAAACGCGGGCTCATCGATTCTACATTACTGGACTGGTATATGAATGTAATAAATGGAAAAATCGAAAGAAAAGATGGCAGCATAATCCTGTGCGACCGCTTCAATTGTTTTGATACTGAGCATCAGGTCATAGAATGGAATTTCTTTGAGGCATATCCTGTTAAATGGGAAGGATCAGCATTCAACGCAACGAGCAATACGATTGTAAGTGAAACACTTGTATTAACCCATCAAGGCATAAAAAAGAAATTTACAAGATAATGAAAAACCATATACAGATTTCACCACATATTGGGCACAGAAGCCTAATATTCTCTGATAGAATAACTGGCAAATACAACGTGGTCAGAAGAAGAGGCAAACTGATCAGCCTGATATTGGTCAGATTGAATAAATTGAGAATTTCTGAAAAAAATACTGTTTTTTATTTTAAACTAATCAATAACTTGATAGCCGCACTATGCACACCTGCCGGGCTATGGATGAAAAGCGATGCATCTGCATTTGAAAATATTCCCTCAAAAAAAGATTATTCTCTGCAAGTATTACCTGTAAAATCAATTAATATTGCTTCATCGTATAAAAATAATAATGAGATGATTTTTTCTTCATACGCCTTATCACAAAAAGTTGCTTTGAATCCGAGAAATTTGAACATCCATAGAAACGATCATGCGTCCTCGGTTAAGAGAAACAAATGGGATGGAACACGGATTCCACGGATAACACAGATTTGCACGGATGATAAAGTATCCGCGGATATCCGTCAAATCCGCGCTATCCGTGTTCTATTTCAATTAGGGATTGGGAATCATACCTATCTTTCACATTTCACAAAACGATACGCATTGAATCAATCAAATTCCTTAACCAATGACCAATGGAAAAACGATTCAAATTTCAATAAGACATTTTATCCCATGCTCTCAGAAATACAACCTTTAAAAAAAGATTATTCTCTGCAAGTGGTACCTGTAAAATCAATTAATATTGCTCCATCGTATAAAAATAATACTGAGATGATTTTTTCTTCATATGTCTTATCACAAAAAACTACTTTGAATCCGAGAAATTTCAACATCCAGAAAGACAGTTCATATTTCAATAAGACATTTTATCCCCTAAAAATACAACCTTCAAAAAAAGATTATTCTCTGCAAGTATTACCTGTAAAATCAATTAATATTGCTCCACCGTATAAAAATAATACTGAGATGATTTTTTCTTCATATGCCTTATCACAAAAAACTACTTTGAATCCGAGAAATTTCAACGTCCAGAAAAACAATTCAAATTTCAATAATACTGACCTGAAAAAACAGAGTTCTGAATCTGAGATACTGAACCGCGTTATCAAATCGACAGATTTGATTCTGAAAAAAATAAACCAACAAAAAATTGATGATGTTGGTACTAAAGAACAATCGCAGGCAAATAATGCAGCAGCGGAAAACTATAAAAATTTCATTAAAGATTCTCTCAAAGAGATATCTATTAACGAAGTAAGTATTGCAGAAAGAGTTTATAAGATAATCGAGCGAAAAATCTCAATAGAAAAAGACAGGAGAGGATTATTTTAATGGTCGTAAAAGCTATAATCAAAGTTTTAGATACGAATGATGATATTGTGGTCATGTTCAATCCGAATGAATATACAGTTTCGATAAGTGCTGAAATGGATTCTACAGATAGTAAAAAAAAGAGTAAAGATACAATACCATTTTTTAATAAAATGAATGTACAGGATTTTACTGTTAAGTTGATCTTTGATACCTATGAAAAACATGACAATACCCCTGCAGGCACAGATGTAAGGACTCTTACAAAAAAGATAGCAAAACTCGTTACACCTTTTGTTGAAGGTACGGTTAAAAAGAAACCTCCTGTATGTCTTTTTGTCTGGGGTAGTTTCAAATTTAAGGGTGTCATTTATAAACTTGATCAGAAATTCACGTTATTTCTTCCATCAGGTATACCTGTCAGAGCTGAGTTAACAGTCACATTCAAGTCTGTTGCTACCCCACAGGAGTATGCAAAGAATATGGGGATGGAGGCATGCAGAAAATTATGGACTGTTAAGAAGGGTGACAGGCTGGATATAATAGCGCATCTGATGCTCAAGGATTCACATTTATGGAGAAAGATTGCGAATGAAAATAATATTGAAAATCCGCTCACATTTCCAGGGGATGATGATATTGGAAGAATATTGATAATTCCGGATTAAGGAGTCTTGTCTGATGGCTGATAATCCGGTAGATGTTGCTAATTTCAAGCTACTCCTGAATGGAAGCGAGCTTTCAAATGAATTATCTGTAGCTGTTACTGGAGTTAGCGTTGAAGATGAAATTAATCTGCCGGCTATGTTTACAATCAAATTCGACACCGTGGATTTTCCAAAAGGTGCATGGAGGGGTGTTGATTTAAATATTTTCAAAATTGGTGATACGATTAAGGTTTTCATGGGAATTGAAAAAATGGTAGAAATGATGACTGGCGAAATCATCTCACTTGATTTTGTATTTGGAGAATCTTCTTTGATGGAAATAAGGGGATATGATAGACTTCATAAATTGAGATTTGGAACAATGAGGCGCTCATTTAAAGACATGAAAGACAGCGATATTGCTTCATCCATTGCTTCGAGCATAAATCTAACTCCCATGGTCGAGGATACAGCAACTGTGCATCCTTATATATTCCAGAATAATCAAAGCAATTATGAATTTCTGCTTGAGCGCACAAAGAGGATAGGTTATGAAATTCTGGTAGAAGATAAGAATTTTATCTACAGAAAATCGAAGGAGAAAGAAACACCAGAAATAACACTTGAGTTCGGCAAAGATATACAAAGTTTTTCAGCACAAATTAAAACTCTGACTGAAGGAAGCAGCGTCAAGGTAAGAGGATGGGATATCAAAAACAAAAAGGCAATAACTTCAACAGCATCTAAGGGAAGTGAAACCACTAAAATGACTGGTAAAGAATCAGGATATGAAATGTCTGAGAGTGCCTTCACAGATTTCAGTGCATCATCAGTTTCTATTGTTGATAATATGATTATTGACGCAACGGATGCTGAAAATATTGCAAAGGCGAAATATAACTCAATGCTTAAAGAATTCTTAACTGGCGAAGGGAAGTCTACTGGGAATCCAAAGTTAAAGGCGGGGAAAACAATCGAAATCAAAGGTATTGGAGAGCGCCTCAGCGGCGTTTATTATGTAATATCTTCGGTTCATTCTATCACCAATGGGGTGTATTCGACAATATTCAAGGTAAGGAGAACTGGGGTATGAGCATTACAGATATTTTAGGGGAAAGCAGGAAACCTGATTCAAAAATTAACGGGGTTGTTGTTGGCGTTGTTATTAATAATAAGGATCCAGATAAACTTGGGAGGGTGAAGGTAAAAATACCACGTCTTAACGAGGATAACGAGGAAGAATCAAACTGGGCAAGGGTTGCTTCATTTATGGCAGGAGAAAATAGGGGCGCATTTTTCCTGCCAGAGGTTGATGATGAAGTGCTTGTTGCTTTTGAGTATGGTGATATTAATAGCCCTTATATCATAGGCTCCCTGTGGAACGGGAAGGATAAGCCGCCTCTTGCAAATGAAAATGGCAAGAACAATCTCAGGATTATTAAATCACGCAGCGGCCATATAATAAGGCTTGATGACTCGGACGGAAAAGAAAAGATAGAGATTGTAGATAAATCGGAAAAAAACCAGATTGTCATTGATACAACCAGTAACAGAATCTCTATCCAATCGGAAAAAGATATTGAAATTTCAGCAAAAGGGAAAGTAAGCATAGAGGCAAACGATATCGAAATGAAATCAAACGCATCGACAAAAGTGGAGGCTACATCGAGCATGGATCTGAAAGCATCTGGAACTACTACCATCAAAGGGGCAATGGTGAATATAAATTAATGGCTGATGCAGATTTTTTGGGAAGAGGATGGAAGTTTCCAGTATCCATCAAAAATGGAAAAATTGCTTTTTCAGAAGGTGAAGAATCTATCAAGGAATCAATCAGGATAATCCTTGAAACAATAGAAGGTGAACGGGTGATGAGACCTGATTTTGGCTGCGGAATCAACAGGCTTGTTTTTGAACCGAATAATACCTCAACCGCGGCTCTCATAGCTTTTCATATAGAAGAGGCATTAATGAAATGGGAACCGCGTATTGAAGTGCTTGATGTAAATGTAACTCTTGATGCAAATAATGAGAAAAATGAACTTAGAATAAATATAGAATATATGATAAAATCAACCAACACAAGGGATAATCTGGTATATCCTTTCTATCCTGGAGGTAGTAGATGATTAAAACCCCACTTTTGGACAAGCGAACATCTGAAGACATCTATAATGAGTCTATAGAACTTGCAAAACATTATTGTCCTGAATGGGCACAAAAATGGGGTGATGGGTATTTTGATCCGGATGATCCAGGATTAGTGATTTTTAAATTGTTCTCTAATATGTCGCAACATCTGATTGCCCAATATAATCAAATACCAGAAAAACATTTTTTAGCATTTCTTGATTTTGTGGGCATATATCTTCGACCCCAAGAAGCTTCTATTGTCCCACTGACATTCAATCTTGTTGAAAGTGCATCTACTGCTGAAATTCCCTCAGGGACCATAGTGGCATCATCTAAGGACCCTACTGTTGTTTTCGAAACAATTCAGCATTTGAGTGCTGTAAAAATAAAACTCAATGCTTTTTCAATTAATCCTCTTGAAGATAGTTATACTGACCATTCAGAGGTCCTATCCGGCACCAGGACATTCTCTATTTTTTCAAAAGATAAGGAAGAGAAGCCAATAGAGCATATTCTATTTATTGGTGATAAATTTTTATTTGATCAAAAAAATCATTTTCAGAGTTTGAGTATTCAATTTAAGGGAAGCAATCTTTCAAATGAATATTTTAAGCACTGGTCTGATGGTAAAGGATCTCCTCTTAAAGTTATAAATTCGCCACAAAATGATGATACATTCCTGATTTTCGACATTAAGGATTTTCCAAAAATTGAAAAAACTTCAATAAATGATGTAGAGAATTTCTGGCTTGTTATAAGACCGGATCATAAAATAACAAAGGGATTGGACGTTCCATCGATATCTGAAATCACAGCAGAAATGAAATCTGACAAAATAATGCCAGACTCGGTTTTCTTTAATAACGCACCTCTTGACATGAAAAAGGGTTTTTATCCATTCGGTGAATCCCCAAAAGAGGGAGATGCTCTGTATATATGCTCGAATGAAGCATTATCAAAAGAAAATTCTAAATTAGAATTAAATATCGAACTTGATAGAAAACTGGAAAATATTGATGCTGAAATTTCATGGGAATGCTGGAATGGAGCATCATGGAGGCCTTTGCCAGTTAGTAAGGAAGGAACAAATAACTTTACAGCACCTGAATTCAAAGTTGAATTTTTACGTCCTGTCACCGTGCAAAAAAATGAGATCAACGGACAACAAGGCAGATGGATACGCGCAAAAATCAAATCCGGAGGATACGGCAGTCCTGCGAAATATGAACAGATTCCGCTTGATGATGTAATAAATTCATTGCCAGCATCTTTTGATAAAGATGCTGTCAAAAATGAACTCGAAAAAAGGGGGATTTCTTTTGGTTTAAAATATGCTCCCGCCTCATATACCCCGCCTTTTATTAAGTCTATATATTTTGTTTATAGTTATAAAGATGAAAATATTCAGAACATTCTGACAAAAAACAACTTCCGATATAAACAATGGAATAACGTCACACCTGTAATTCCTTTTGAACCATATCCCGATGAATATGCGGCATTTTACCTCGGCTTTGAAAAACCCATTGAGAATACCCGGATATCGATTTATTTCTCAGTAAAAGAAAAGTATTCTCCTGAAAAATCAAATTTCAAATGGAAGTATTTTGATGGAAATGAATGGAAAGAACTCAATGTGGAAATGGATTTACCATCTCTGCTCAATAGAAGCGGTATAGCTGGTTTTATTTTTCCACATGAGATGAAAAAATCATTTGAGTTTGGTAAGGAATTATTCTGGATAAAGATCGAACCTGAAGACAAAAACCTCCCTTTTTATCCTGAGCTTGAAGGGATTTACCCGAATACAGTTATGGCGTCAAATTTTATCACTGTGAAGGATGAGATTCTCGGATCAGGGAGTGGACTGCCAGCACAGACATTCAATTTTTCAAAAAAATCCATACTATCGGGTCAGATTATTGAAGTTAAAGAGGGGGAGGAATGGATCCAATGGAATGAAACCTGCTCTTTTGCCGCATCTGGCAAACTTTCAAGGGATTATATTATTGATAGAAAAGATGGTAAAATCTTTTTTGGGAATGGTATCAACGGAATGGTGCCTCCAAAAGGAAAAAATAACATTAGAGCAACACTTTATAGAAGCGGAGGTGGAACGAAAGGGAATAAGGAGATCAAAACTATAGATACATTAAGAAAAGCAAATCCATCAATTGAGAAAGTCACAAACCATATGCCCTCTTCAGGAGGCATAGATCAGGAAACTAATGATGATGCGGTTATTCGAGGTCCTTTTACTATTAGAAGTGGGGGATGCGCTGTAACTGTGGATGATTTTGAATGGCTTGCAAGGGAAGCCTCACCTGATGTAAAAAGAGCAAAATGCTTTGTAGATGATAAAAATACTATTAATATAATTATCCTTCCTGAAAAAAAAGTTGAGTCTCTTTTATCTGAAATCAGTTTAAAAGATACAGTTGAGAAATATCTGAAGAAAAGGGCACTACTTACTGTTTCAGAAAAAATACAGGTTGGTTTTCCTGAATATAAAAGAATTGATATTGATGTTACAGTTAAAACCAGGTCATTGAGTGAAAGTTCGATTATTTCTGATAAAATAAAATCAAGGCTCAAAACATTTCTTGATCCTGTAAAAGGGGGTCAATATGGAAAAGGATATGATTTTGGACAGGAAATATATTTATCAGAAGCAGCATCCGTAATAGATGACGTAGAGGGAGTAGATTATGTGGAAGATATAAAATTGAAAAAAATTTTCAAGGATAAAGTAGTGGATGAAGCATCAGGTAGAGGCTGGATCAGCATGGAGAAAAATGCACTTCCAGATGCAGGAAATATTGAAATAAAAATACAGAATTAACATATGCCAATACAATTCCCAGAATTAGCCAAGAAAACTTACAAAGATATTGTGGATGAGATGGTTTCATCCATTCCAAAATATAGCAAAAATTGGACGAATTACAATCCATCTGATCCGGGGATAACGATTCTTGAAATTCTTGCATGGATTTTCGATGCGACCCTTTACAGGATTGACAGATTACCTGAAGAATCTTATATTAACTCTTTAAGGTTGATAGCAGGCGCAGGGGGAGAAGAAGTGGCGGTGTTGCTTGATAAATTAAAATATTATTCATTTAGCTGGGAGGACATTCCAGGAAGTGATAAGGAAAAAATTAGAGAGTTTCTGATGCAGAATTATGATGTAGATTGGATAAAAACAGCCAAAATTGATAAAATCAATGACGACAGTATTCGAATATATACGGATATCAATTCTTTATCATTGAGCCTTAACGATGAAAAAACCGAAATGAGTCTTAAAATAGATAACGGTAGGATCGATACTTTCACTGTGCAGACCGAGAATGGTAAGATAAAAATAAAAAATCTTAATTCTGACAGATATCATATAGATATACTTGAATTTTTACATAAAATAGAAGATAAAACAAAAGAAGAAGATAAGATAAGCACTACTGCTATGAAAGCAGTTGCCCTTAAATTTATACAATCGAATTACAAGGCTGTTACTAAAGAGAATTTTGAAGCGCTTGCTATTGAAGCTACGAGTAATCGGGGGGAAAATAAACCAAAAGTCAAACGGGCTAAAGTTGATGGAAATCCTGATGGAAATGTTGAGATCATCATTATTTCAGACCAGTTGGATCACTATAAAGAGCTTAAAGAGACAGTGAAAAAATATCTTGAGCCAAGAAAGCTGATATGTACAAAAATAATTGTGAAGGAACCTGTTTACTCACCTTTAAATATTTATATAGAAGTTGTATATCTCCCAAACGTCATAACCCATCTCGCTTCTAAAAAAATCAAGGATAACATAACGGAATTTCTTGATCCATTAAGAGGCGGGGATGAAAAAAAAGGATGGGTCTATGGCAGGGATGTGACTATTTTCGAATTATTTCATATAATTGAAGAGACAGAAGGCGTAGATCATGCAGAAAGTGTTGTTATGGATGAAAACCCATCTTTAAAAATAAAACAAATTGAAGGGTTGATCCATCCAATTAATATCACAGTGAATGTTGTGGGGAATAAATGAGATCTTATATATGAAAATAGATAGCAAATATTCAAGTCTAATCCCATCCGTTTTCAAAGGCATTGAAGATGGAGCTTTGTATCTGTTTAGCTGGGATGATATTCCGGGAAAAGACGATGAGAGACTCGTTGAATTTCTGAAGAAGAGATTTGATATTGAGTGGGTAGAAAACGCAAAAATAGATAAAATCGATGAAGGTAAGACTATAAGAGTATCTACCAAAAAAAATTCTCTATCATTCAGACTAAGCGATAGAAAATTCAGGGCAAACCTAGAAATCGATGATGGTAGAACCGCTGAATACATTGTGAAGACGGAATATGGTAAGCGAAATATATTCGAAGCCCCGTTCGTAGAACGATATTTGAAGATATTTGAAGATATAATCGATGGAAATTATAGTTATGATATCAATCAGGTTAACAGGCTTGATATAATTTCAGATATCTTTCATCCTGATTTCATGTTCCTTTTTGAGGTTTTTTGCTGGGATGAAGTTCCAGGAAATGATGATCTGAGGTTCATAGAATATTTATCAAAATTATCAAAAACACTTAAAGTAGATCAGAAAACTCTTACAAAAATAGAAAAAAGCAATGATGGCAGAGTAATCACTGTTTTTTATGAAAAGTATTTGTTCAACTGGAATGAAATTTCAATAAAAGATCAAGTTAAATTCAAAGAATATTTAATCAAGAAACTTGATATTCCTTGGATTAATAAGGCAAAAATTGAGGAAATCAAAGATAATATAATTATAACGTTAACAGCTGAAAAAAAATCTCTTACATTAATTAAAAAGCTGGAGAATGGAAAGCTGAATATATATATAAAAATAATAGTTGAATTAGAGCTTGACGGCGAAAAAAAGATAGTCAAATTAAAAAAGGATAACGACATTATAATTACATTAGCAGCAAAGATAAAAAATGGAAAAAGAAGAATCTACTTTTTCAAGAATAAAGATTTTCTGCCCCACATAGAAGAAGAACATAAACAAAAATTTAATAGTTATTTCAGCGCTGATATAGATGACTTTCTTGTATGGTTTGCAGAATGGATGGGTTTAACTCTAAAAGCAAACTGGGATATAGATACAAAAAGGAGGTTGATAGCTAAAACAATATTGCTTTATCGGATGCGCGGTACAAAAATCGGACTTGAAGAATATCTGAAGATCTGTACAGGATATAATATAGAAATAATAGATGAAATGAAATCATTTCAGGTAGGAATTTCAAAGGTGGGAAAAGATACAATACTTGGAGGACTTCGTCCTAATCATTTTATCGTGAAAGTAAAAATGCCAGAAGCTGAGGAAAATAATCTAAGTAAGAGATTGATGATAGAAGAATTGCTCAATAAAGAAAAGCCTGTGCATACAAATTACATTCTAAATATTGAATATACTAAATAATTTTCATGCTGTAGGAGAAGAATTATGTCAAATAAAGGATTAAAAAGGCTAAATTATTTTAATGGTCAGTTACTTAAGGAAGATGATTTCAAAGATGAGCAGGATTACAACATCAAAGCATTGGCTGCGCATAATAAAAACCTGCATTCATGGGGAATAGCATCAGGGCTTGATATTAAATATGAAAAGGGCAAAAAGTATGTGACTCTTGAAAAAGGTATGGCTGTTGATAGGAAAGGAAGGCAGATATTTCTTGATGACCCTGCGGAAATTGATGTGTCAAAAACTTCTGAAACCATTATTTTTTTAACTATTTTTCTGAAGGAAACTAAAACAGACCCGGCTAAGGAAGGTGACCTCAGAGAGAATACGCGTATTTGTGAGGAACCTGATCTCAAGCTGAATAATAGCATGCCAGATGAGAATTCAAATGAAATTTTTTTAGGGAAAGTAATACTGAATCCAATAAATAAGACTGTAGAAGATGTCTATAAAGAAGGACGTACTTTAATCGGTTTTTCTGAGAATATTAAAACAAAGAGTGTTGCTTTTATCCATCCAGTCAATGAAGAATACTGGCCACGAATTAAAGGAACCGATGGACCTGATCCCCGCATTGATATCATTTCTCAAAATACTATTGTCTCAGGAAATTTAGAAATAAAGGGAAAGTTGAAAGGGAAACTTGAGAAAAAAACAGTAGGGATTGAGCATGTTAAAGATAATAGCATCTCTTTTTCACAGATAAAACATAATAAAAATGTACAATTAATCACAGGTCAGATCAATGGAAAAAAGAAAAAGGATATAGCGCGTGAACAACCAGATGATATATCCAATAAACATTTATTATTCATAACAAGTGTAATTCCAACCACACCAGGAGAAATTAAATGGTGGTGGCAAACAGAACTGAATAATGATCAGTTGACATATGTTTTAATGTTAGAGAATCTCTCAGATATAACGGTTTCCTATGAAATCAAATATTATAGTATTTCAGAAATATAAAAAATTATAGAAGGTGTAAAATGTATATCTTTGCAATTGTAAAGGATGCTTCAAATAAGAAGTTGTTATCTGAAGTAGATATAAAATTTTTTATTGATAATAAAGAAATTGGCTCTATTTCAACTGATTATAAAGGTGAGTTACGATATAAAACAACAGACAGATATATCGGAAAGGAATTAACCTATACTGCCGATAAAAAGGGTTTTATACATAATAAAGATTCTATATACATAGATAAAGATGATATCGACGACCTACAGATTGAGCTTATTCCCGAGAAGATCAGATATAATATAACTTGCATAGATGAAAATGGGCATCCATTGACGAATGTAAGGGTTATCCTTGAATCTGAAGGAAAAAAGGCGGGAGATGGTAATTCTAATCAAAATGGGGAACTTTTCATTTATTTGGATCATGAATTAATGAATAAAGTAATTACTGTAAAAGCATCTCTCAAAGATTATAAACAGGTAATTAAATCAGTGCGCTATAATCAATATGAAGTTGATTTTAAGATAGAGCTTATTTCAGATAAAAAATCCATAAAAGTTAAAGTAGAAGTTAAAGATGAAAAGAATAAGAAGCCCTTGGAAGGGGCACAAGTTGCACTCGAATTCGACGGAAAAGAGGTGGGCGCTGGTTATTCAGACCGAAATGGAGAACTTTTAATTGAATTAAGCCCGGAATTGCGGAATAAACAAATAGCATATAAAGCATCTCTAAAAGATTATAAAACATCTAATGG
>JAWOKW010000042.1:0-2710 GCA_033854095.1 Candidatus Methanoperedens sp.
TTTGCAGTTGGTTTTGATGAACTCGGCGTTCTTACGGGAATCCTCGGAGTTCTCATCGTCATATTCATTGGAATACAAAGCTTGAACCAGTATCATGACAATTGGATATCGTACCGATCCACTGCTGAGTATCTAAAACATGAGAAGTATCTTTGGCTATCAAAAGCCGGACCTTATAAGGATGCTAATAACCCTGAAGTGATGCTCGCTGAGAGGGTGGAATCGTTGATTTCAAGAGAACATGCAAAATGGGAGGCAACAATGGAAAAGACAGAGAAAGACCAAACGTAGTAATTTGAAGATGAGAAAGATATTTCTATCATAAGAATTATCATCAATACATAACTGACCTAACAAATGGATGAGTTTTGTGGTAAACGAAGAGCATCTTTATGCTCTTGAAAAGGTGGGAATGGAATGAGCGATATATTCCTTAGCTACAAAAGTGAAGATAGACCAAGAGCAAAAATTATCGCAGAAGCGCTTGAGCAGCATGGTTATTCAGTCTGGTGGGATCGCATTATTCCTCCCGGAAAAACGTTTGACCAAGTTATTGAGGAAGCATTAGATGCTGCAAAATGTGAGATAATTCTTTGGTCTAGGGAGTCTGTATCATCAGATTGGGTGAAAAATGAAGCTCGTGAGGGCACTCGACGACATATCCTTGTTCCTGTTTTGATTGACGATGTGAAGATTCCCTTTGAGTTCAGACATATTCAAGCAGCGCAGCTAACAGATTGGCAAGGAGCGTTGCCAAATCCTGAGTTTGAGCTATTACTGAAGTCTATCGGAGAAATCCTGGGAAAGCCACCGATAGCGAAAATGGATGATAAGAAGCCATCTATAAATGAACTTAACCTCTCAGCTCAGCAGCTTTACGAAGAAGGAAAATATTCCGAGGCGATTGATAAATGGGAACAGGTTGTAAATTTAGATTCGAAAAACAAAACCGCAATCGAAGGAATTAACTATGTTCGGATGCTTAGAGAAAAAGAACTGGGAAAAAGAAAAAGAAGGACGAAAGAACTTGCAGAAACAGGAGAAAGAGAGAAACAAAAAGCAAAGCAAGAAGAAGAGCATCTGAAAAAACCGAGAAAAAGGCAGGAGAACATTGCTAAAGAAAAAGAAGAGTTAAAAGCAAGGACAGAGAAAGGACCACCTTTTTACAAAAAATCTTTAATTGTGGTTGGGGTGCTGGGTATGCTCTTGCTGGGAGCTTGGATAATTGTACCTACTAAGACGCAAACACCTCTAAGTGAGGAATTCGTTTTGATACCAGCGGGGGAGTTTTACATGGGTTCACCATCGAATGAAGTGGGCAGGAACGATGTTGAAGGGCCCGCACATTATGTAAAGATCGCAAAGGCTTTTTATATGGGTAGATATGAGGTTACCCAGAAACAGTGGCAAGAGGTCATGGGAAACAATCCTTCGTATTTCAAAGGGTATTTCAAAAGCGATGACCTGCCTGTTGAACAGGTTTCATGGTATGATGTTCAGCAATTTATCAAAAAGTTCAATGAGAAAGAAGGTACAAACAAATACCGACTACCCTCGGAAGCGGAATGGGAATATGCGGCGCGTGCAGGAGCGATTTCAAGGTATTCCTTTGGCGATGATGAATCAAAACTTGGCGATTACGCATGGTATGATCCTAATTCAAACGGGGAAACACATCCAGTCGGTCAGAAGAAGCCCAATTCATGGGGATTGTACGACATGTATGGCAATGTTAAGGAATGGGTACAGGATAATTGGCATGATAGCTATGACCATGCGCCCACTGATAGCAGTGCATGGGAAAGTGATTATGAGCTGGGCGGCGATCGTCGAGTCAACCGGGGTGGTAGCTGGTACGAAGGTGCCGGGGGCTGTCGATCAGCGCAACGCTACCCCAACAATCCTGATGTCCGCGGCAGAGACATCGGCTTTCGCCTTGTGAGGGATTTATAGATACAATCCACTTTACCCTTTACCATTTACAGTTCAAAGCTTATAAAAGGCGTGCTAGAGCTGCACAACTGATGTGTATATGGAATAAAGCTTTCTTACAATTTCTTCCGCATCAAACCTTATGAACAAATTTAAATCCCACAATATCTTTTTAGGCTATTATTTGCGCCTGATTCTCAGTATCCCGGGAGGTGCTCGTGGTTTTTCCTCCCATCCGAGCATGAACCCTCGCATCTTGCAGTGACTACTACCGCACTCCGCTGCGGTTCGTGCGATGCCTCTTTTTCCATGAGTTTTTTGGGATAAGTAATATTCTGGCTACTTGTTACTCCACAATGAAAATATGGCTAATGGCATGAACCACAGACAACTTGGGAAGTATGTTGTTGGTGTGGATGGATAGGCTCTTAGAGAGCATCTGCCGCATGAAATCGTCAGTGATTGTTTGCATGTCCTCTAAAGAAGTATCTAAGCTTGGAGCAAGAGTTCCGTTGCAATGTAAATTAATATGTCCTTACCGACAAACAGCCCACCAGTTTCTCGCATCAAATCGGTCATTAGACCAAAATCCCTTCGACTGATATTTGCGCTCGCATTGAAAGCAACTCTCGTATTGTCCCAGGGATCATTAACAATGCCGTTAAAAACTACGTCAATGGATACCGGGCGGGTGATGTCGCGAATAGTTAATTCACCTTCAACCGTCATGTGCCCTCTGGGTTCAACGGTAACACCTGTGCTACGATAGGTCATTGTT
>JAWOKW010000043.1:0-6557 GCA_033854095.1 Candidatus Methanoperedens sp.
CACCGCCATCGTTAGAACGGCTGCAACTATTGCTAATTTTACTGGCTCTTCGATTTTTACCATTAGCTTCACCCCTTCCAAATTTAATTATCGACCTTTTATATGTTTGCATAAGTTCAGGAGACAACGGTAACAACATAAGATCATGGGATGCGAGAGCCTCGGCCGTGAAAAGGCACTTTCAGCAAGAATTTTTTATAGAACCAGAAAAGGCACTGTGAGACAATATTTTTCTGAAAATAATAAAAAAATTGAGGTTGATGATCTCAAGGATCATACTTTTTTATTTCAGCATCTGCTGGTTGAATTTATTATCCTGCCCAAACGCCATAGTCTGCTGCTGCTGTGCTGACGGCTGCCAGTATAAGTGTCAGCGCCATACACGGCAAAATCTTGTAGCTCATTTTCCCTCCTTGAAATTTTACATACCAAGTTTATTTATCGATTCTCATTAAAGTCGTATTCATTTACCCAGACCATGAACCATAGCCTGCTGCTGCTGTGCCAACTGCTGCCAATATAAGTGTCAGCGCCATACACAGCAAAATTTTGTAGCTCATTTTTCCCTCCTCGAAAGTTAGATACCAGATTTATTTATTTACTATCATTAAATATAAGCCTATCTATAGCCTTCATAATCATAATTATATCAAGGAGGCTATATAAGCAATTATTCGTAAAGGGTGATGTTCCGCTCATCTTCTGCTGCGATCATCGAACATTAAAAATTAGTTGCATATGATCCACTTGAAACGAATAATAATGTCTTTATGGTTTCCACTGGAACTTTGAAAGGACAGCCGAAGCTAGCCCCTTTTTCACATTCTCAGCCCCTGCTCGATTCTTTTCAAGCACTCCATCACTTTCTCATACTGCGCCTCTGAAAGAAAGTAATAGCCCATAAAAGAGTATTTGAGGCAGAAAATATTTTACAGTAGGTCATGGAAATGTTAAATAGACCAAAACTTCAAATTTTATCGTTGGTAGCATTTCTAATGTTGTTTATTGCTGGGTTTGCGATAATTATGAATAGTGTTAAATGGGGACTTGATGCAGAATATGCAGCTATAATTGCATACGGTGGCAGTATGGATTCAACAAAAGCTTCAATAATTCTTCAAGAATCTACAAAATCGTATCGAACCATTGGAGCGATTTTATCATTGGTTGGCGGCTTAGGCTGTTTGATGTTTATTAAAGTCTTAACATGGCAAAAAAATATTTTAGATGATTAATGCATGTTCTTAAAGGATAGTCAGAGCTATCCCTTTTCTATTCCTTCACCCCCTGCCCGATCCTTTTCAAGCACTCCAATATCTTCTCATACTGCGCCTCCGTAAGCGCATAATACGCCATCAACCGCTCTTTTGTCCATCCTGCTTTCATCTTCTGTGAAAAGCTCGTCTCAGCCTTCATAGCCCGCCCCCGCAGGCGACAGGCTGTTTAAGGCCTGCCGTTGTTCTCTCGATCACAAAGCTTACGATCTTCTCAATGCGTGCCAGGCAGCCCATAAGCTCCCGGAAGCTGTAGCTTTCGATATACTCCCTGACATTCCTCAGCGGGATTTTATAGCCCATTAGATGAGCGATAACCGCTGCGCTGAACTCTGCCGTTACTTCCTGATCCTTCCTTTGCCCCATTTTGAGGCCTGTCAGCCTGTCATCAACCGCATGGCTGAGTTCATGAAGAAAAACCTCGATCTCAGGGGATGCCAGCTTTATCTCTTTATTCAGCAGGTTATACGAGCCATAAGCAGACCCGCAGAACCGCACAGGCCTGACCTTAAGCCCCAGCTCCTTAATGATGCCGTTGAACTCGCAGGGGATGTTCACCTTGAAGTCCTCTCTAACCATCGGTTCGCCCTCTGTATCCTCGATGCGGAAAACAGGAGCAGCCCTGAAGCCTGCAAGTACCTGCTTTTCCTCTGTGGTCTCTTCGTCTATGACCTTTTTGAGCAAGGGCGCCAGGATATAGAAGGCCTTCGATCCCTTCTTAACATGCCTGCCCACCGTCTGCCATTGCCTGAAGCCTCTTGCATCCTCTGTATCGTTCAGGTACATCGGCACACGGTTTAAGAAGCTCCATTTATCAGCCGGGATATCCCCGCCCCTGAATACTGCCCTTGCCGCTTTTTCAAGGTTATCTTCCTGAAAAATTTTGAGCAATGTTTCCATTTCTTCTTTTATGCGATCTGAGAAGGGCATTACTGCGCCTCCCTTTTTGCATGTTCCCGCTCTTTCCAGTCCTCTTTCGTGTTTTGCTTCCAATAGCCTGAAACCCTTTTCATGATAATAGATGTCGCAGGCCTGCATGCCCCCGCATTCTTCGCAGCGCATATCGCAAAAGGGAGAGGTCATAGCCTCACCCCGTTGTTGTTGCATTTCGGGCATTTTACAACGTTCTTTGTCACAAAGGCCTGCATTGTATCGATTCCGAGCTTTTTGTGCCCGCACACGTATTTTATCCAGGTAATTTTTGAGAAGTAGTTCATAGAACCACTCCCATGCTGCGCAACTCTGCTTCGTGATTCCGCATATCATCAGCGAACTCGTCCCAGGTGATTCTTCCCAGAGATAGATTTTCTTCGCCTACGGTTCTGGCTTTATGGAAAGCCTTTTTTGCTAATTCAACGTTGGTCATTTGTTCATTCCTCTTGTCCAGGAATGAGCCACACCTCTGGGGATTGCCGTCCCGCAGAGGTTCTTGCTCATTTTCCTTACATTACTATAATAGGCGTTTATCCTATTTATACTTTACGTAATAATACCTATTAGTTACGTAATAAACAGTTTAAGAATAAGTATTTATAGTAAAATTACCTAATAATGGCATGATAAATATGGAGTTCCTGGCGAAGGTTCAAAGGAATGGTATAGTCGTAATACCTAAGAATATCAGAGATTTGTATGGTGTCGAAATTGGCGATATGGTTAAATTGGACTTTATTGAAAAAGCGAAAAAGCCTATAATGGTGACAGCATGACCACCGAAAAACACTATCGTTTTGATATTTCTGATGTTTTGATATGGTTGAGCACCATATTATTGGTCTTTTGGGTTATTGCTAAAATTCTGGGGATAGGTTGATGCTCTGGCTTGATGTTCTTCCCGTCCTCAGTGCAATTGGGGCTATTGCAGGTCTCAGCTTAAAGGCGGGTAGGATACTTCAAAAGCTGGATTATGTCATTGAGGATGTGCATCAACTGAAAAATGATTTGCGTGAAGTTAAATCTGAAATAAAAGAACATAGTGGACGCATAGCGGTTTTGGAAACCAAAGTAGATATGATTGAGAAAAAGCCTTCAATAGCCTAAGACTGTTAGAAAGAGATCGGCTGCTATTCATTCATAATGCCTGTCTTAGAGCATGTCTGAAAAATTAGATATTCATTGACGAATAGATTGTTCGTTAGTGTCAGAACAAAATAAACGAACATCTTATCAGACTGACCTATCTGATAAAGAATGGCAAAAGGTTGAAACTTGTATTCCGAAACCAAAAACGAACCTGGGCAGAAAGCGTAAACATCCTCTTCGGGAAATAATTAACGCTATATTTTATGTAGTGCGTTCGGGCTGTGCATGGCGATTGTTGCCTCATGACCTCCCACCGTGGAAAACTGTATACCATTATTTCCGTATTTGGCGTCTTGAAGGAATTTGGGAACGTATGAATGTTGCATTGAGGACTGAACTGCGGATTGCAGAAGGCAGAAATTCACAACCTAGCGCTGCAATTCTGGATAGCCAGTCGGTTAAGATCACAGAAACTCCTGGTGTGCGTGGTTATGACGCTGGCAAGAAAGTGAAAGGACGAAAACGCCACATCCTTGTAGATACTATGGGGTTGCTGTTGATGGTTGTAGTTCACACAGCGAACATCCAGGATCGAGATGGAGCCAGGCAAGTTTTGGAAAAAGTTAAAGGGACATTGTCCTGTCTGCTTCTGATTTGGGCTGATGGTGGCTATGCTGGCCAGCTGGTTGATTGGGTAAAAGCAAGTTGCGGTTGGGTATTGGAAATAGTCAAGCGCAGTGATGATATCAAAGGTTTTCAAGTACTTCCTCATCGATGGGTAGTAGAGCGGACTTTTGGATGGCTTGGTCGTTATCGCCGTTTGAGTAAAGACTACGAAGGATTGACACAATCCAGTGAAGCCTTGGTCTATGCTGCTATGATCCATTTAATGGTCAAAAGACTGGGTCGTATCAAACCTTCCAGCCCATGAAAGAGAATATTCAGACAGGCTCTTAGACACTACTTAGGCTAAAATTCATCTGTCTGCAATTTTTTATACTATTAATATAGTCCTCTCCACCTGGAATCACTTTTTCAAAAATCTATAACTAAGTCTTAAATTAATGTCAAATCATATCTATTTATACCATAAAATCATAAAGGTACTGGTGACAGCAACGTTGGTACTGGAAGAAATCAAACTAACTTTAAAAATTGTGTTTCTACTTTGATGAACTGATACAACTTAATAAATAAATATAATAATTTATTTTAAAAGATTTAACAGTTCATAAAAAATCAACGATAAAATTTGAATTTTGAGGAAAAATTCCAATCAGTCGAATATTTTTCAATAGCTTCCGCTAATCACAATTGAGCTTCTAAGTTATTTTATCCTAATTAAATATAATTCCCGAAACTATGCGTGGCTTTCACCTTATTCTGCAGATTTGTCAGCAGCAATAATAATTGATAAGCAACAAAGTTAAATTTCGCATAAAGCTCTTTACTTTCTTCCATGATCCGTCTTACATTAAATTTCACTGTATTTTTAATATGTCCATGTATTCTCTCGCATTCCGCTCTGAGGTTTTCTGAATCGGGTGAGCTTTTATCCTTCAAATTCTGGTTTCTCAGATACATTCCAACTTGCTCTACCCTGCCATTTTCATATAGGAATTTGAGCATATCATCGATCTTCATTTGTTTGGAACCTCCAAGTTTCCACATTTTATTTGCCCAATGACCTAATCTTTCAACTTCACCCTCTTCATTTATTACAGCATCTTCCGGTAATGAAATTAATGGTTTGGCTTTTAAGTTGTACCAAATATTAGCATGATTTTCAAAAGAATCATATCCACCATCAAGCCAGTACTCATTTATTTTGACATTCATTTTTAATAGAGCAGCTATATGAACTGGAAGTTGAGGAGAATCGCCTACCAGCCCATCAGTATAATTCATAAAAATGGGAAATGTGCCTATCATTGTAATATGAGCCTTATCCATTTTGCATCCATAATGGGGATTGAAATCACTGAAAAAATCATATCTTGATGCTTCAAGCGGAGTAGAATCCAGTTTTGCATCCTTTGCTTCTATCAATTTACTGATTTTCTCTCCTACCATAATCATGACTTCATTTATTCCGTCCACATTTAATCTGTATTTTACAAAATGATGCAATGTTCCGCCTGATGGGATCAATATTTTTCCATCTTTTTCATGGAAACCAAGCTGCCATGCTTCTTCTTCAGACAAAACTATTTTTTTATATGGTTGTTGTCTGAAAAATTTCACCACAGCAAATTTTATCATAGCAGCGACGTCATATTTGAAGTGCCAGTCTTTATTGGTGTAGAATTTTTGTTCGACATACTCTGCTATGTCCGATATGTCCAAAAAAAGCAAAAGTTGACATATCGAGACATTTACTTTATTTAGATAGTTCTCAAGAGAATCTTCAACAAGAATCCCTTTGAACACTTTAGAAATTTTTGTCACATGAGGGGACTTGTCAAACTATTTAACTCTGTCAGTGAGTCGATGATCTGCCTTCATGTTGAAATCAGGTCATAGGCAAAAAAGAGGTAGCTTTTTAAATCAAAGGGCTAATTGGATTTCTTCGAGTACGCAAATAATATATATAGTTAGAACCAACATGGGCGGAGCAATAACAGGAGGAATTATGGATAAACCCAGTTTAATGTTACTTTCAGCCCCGCTTGCGGGAATTATTGGTCTGGTGTTTGCCGTGTATCTTGTTCTGTATATTTTGAAACTTGATGCCGGAACTGACAAAATGAAAGAGATCGCAGCAGCAATACAGGAAGGCGCAATGGCCTATCTTAACAGGCAGTATAAGACAGTCGCCGTGATCGCCGTGATACTTACAATCCTGATCGCTTATGGAATAAATAATGAAACTGCACTGGCATTTGTGCTGGGGGCGGTAATGTCTGCGGCAGCAGGATACCTGGGAATGAACATATCGGTGAGGAGCAATGTGCGCTGTGCCAATGCGGCCAAGGAAGGAATGCAGAAGGCGCTTGCTGTTGCTTTCAAAGGCGGCGCAGTGACGGGATTATCCGTAGCAAGCCTTGCACTTCTCGGAGTAAGCGGCCTCTATATAATCTTTGGAGGAAAATCGGAGGCTGTGGATAAAATAGTGGGATTTGGCTTCGGCGCCTCATTGATCAGCCTGTTTGCCAGGATAGGAGGCGGCATTTACACAAAAGCAGCAGATGTGGGCACTGACCTTGTGGGTAAAGTGGAAGCCGGGATACCTGAGGACGATCCGCGCAACCCCGGCGTCAT
>JAWOKW010000044.1:0-4324 GCA_033854095.1 Candidatus Methanoperedens sp.
GTAAACCTTCATAATCTTTACTCAATCTTCGATAGCGGTTCAGCCATCCAAATGTTCGTTCTACCACCCATCTGTGCGGAAGAACCTGAAAACCTTTGACGTCATCGCTACGCTTAACGATTTCCAGTATCTCCTGAATATTCGCTGTATGAACTACAACCATCAGCAGTAGCCCCATAACATATACCAGTATATGGCGTTTACGCCCATTCACTTTTTTGCCTGCATCATATCCACGTACTCCGGGTGTTTCTGTGGTCTTGACTGATTGGCTATCCAGAACAGTAGCGCTCGGTTCTGGATTCCTACCTTCTTTTATCCTGAGTTCAGTTCTCAAACTGGCATTAATACATTCCCAGATTCCATTAATACGCCAAAGGCGGAAGTAATGGTAAACAATCTTCCACGGTGGAAAGTCATGCGGCAACATTCGCCACGCACAACCCGAACGCAGCAAATAAAAGATGGCGTCCAATATCTCTCGGTAGGGATGTTCACGCTTTCTACCTCGTTTTGTTTTTGGCTTTGGAATGCAATGCTCTACCTTTTGCCACTCTGCATCTGTTAAATCAGTCTGGTATGGCCTCCTTTTGCTTTGTTCTGTCATATCAGAACAATCTATCTGTCATACTATATCTAATTTTCAGACACGCTCTGAGTTGGAAACTTCCTTTGCGCCGAACATGTCACCTCCCCGTGTGACCACTTCTTCATAGACTTCATTCGGGATTATTACTTCACCAAAATATTCATTCAATAGTTCAAATAATCCTATTTTGGATAATGCTATAAGGGGCGTAGAATTTGCAACTATAACCATTTAATTCCTCAAAAACTTTTTGAGAGTTTTCAGGTCACTTTCAGCATCTTTGGCAGTATAATGTATCGCAACCCCATGTTCGCTCAGCAGTATCAGCATTTCCCATTTATTCCGGACTTCTGCAAGCTCCGCTGCTTTACCTAAGGATATTTTACCTTCTCTGTATAACTCAATGGCTAATGTTTGCTTTATAAATGAAGCTATATCAGCCTCTTCTCTTTTTACCAGTAAAGGAAATGTACCTGGCAAATCAATGGTTGTTCTTATTGTTTCCATTTTAATCCCTTGATGATAGTATTCTGCTCTCCATAATTTCATCCACTTATTTATCGTTCTGAAAGCTCTTCCAGTATATCCTCCACAGTCATCTCCTTTGATTCATGAACTCTGTCTTTCCTGTGTACATGGTCTGGAAAAGTAGAAAGTTCTCTATGATGGGGCGCATTGTCCCATCTGATTATAAGTTCATCATTTTTTTGGTCCAGAAATCCAGAAACAGAGGTGATGAATTCATCGACTATCTCAATATCCTTAACAATCGGAGATGCGGTTAAAGATACCTTTAGGTCAGCAAGAAAGTTCTCAAGCATGAACTACCTTTTCGATCTCAGTTAGCCTTTCCATAAGCCTGTTGAATGTATCCTTATAAGCATACCACTTTATGTAGTCCCTGTCATCCCCAAGTTCGCCTGCGTTGAATTTCTCGTAAAATTCATCTGAACTCATTTTATGGCGCTTTTCAAAATCAATAAGTGAGTTCTCGACCTGTTTGAGTTCACGTTTGACCATGCCAAGCTCTACCTTTAACATCTTATTTATAGTGGACTCGATATATTTTTTCTCGAACTCAAGACCGTGGGAGAGTTGAGAATTTATGGCTTTTACGTATTCGGTGGTCATAACACGACAAACATTGGCTTTTAACTTTATAAAGCTTGCTTGAATAAAATTGGAATCTTGCTGGCTGTGAGCGCTTCGGCGCCGTCATTAGTGAGCGGGCGGCTGTAACTACGACAGTTTGCAGAGGAAGGCGGTGCAAGACAAGATTATGGCGCATTCGTCATCGGTTAAGAGAAAAATCATGAAATAGAACACAGATTGCGCGGATGACGCGGATGCACACAAATCCGTGAATATCCGCGCAATCCGTGTCATCCGTGTTTGATTTAGAACTAAACCTGTGAAACATGAAAATTAATAACTCTTTAAATAACTGTGCAGAGCAAGCGTGTTAAATTCCTTAACCGATGACAAATGGATTATGGCGAGAATGCTTGGATTAAGATTGTTCTCTGAATTCTAATTTGATTGGATTTCCTTGCTATAAACAACTACGAGACAACAGACTTATATACTCTTTTATATACTAATATGGCTACAATGAAACTAGAAGAGCGGTTAGAATTGTTAAAAAATAAAATTCAAGAGTCTGATTTTCTAAGTGCAAAAGGTCTTGGCAATGAAATTCCGTTCTGGATTTTTGACTATTCTCCTGAAAAAGAATTGCTCGTCCGTGAAACAGTCGATAAAATGATATATAATCTTAAAAAAAGATCAGTGAATGTCCTTGTTATTGATTTATACGAAATATGCCTTGAATTATTGGAAAATAGGATAAGCGTTGATAGGTTACTTGAATTTGAAAATAAGAAGGGTTCGGATGAATTAATCAATAAAATTAAAATTATGCTTAAGCCTGAGACCGTCAAGAGAGCTATACAGATAAAGATTGAATCCAGCGGGAATATCCAGTTAATAGTCTTAACTGGTATAGGGAAAGCATGGCCTCTGGTGCGTTCTCATTCAATTCTTAACAATTTACAACCTGTTCTGAGAAATATTCCGCTGGTAACATTTTATCCAGGAGAATATGACAATCATGAACTAAGCCTGTTCGGAAAATTCAAAGATGCAAATTATTATCGTGCATTCAGGCTTATAAATGAAGTGACATCTGAAAATTGAAGTGGCGCAATGTCTGTGAATCTTAAGATAGAAGATCTGTTTGAGAAGGATATTCGGAGAGATATTGATGGTGTAATTAAAGTAGATAAATACGATGATAATAGCGTCTTCACTGAGCTTGAGGAATATGTGGTTACACAGGAATCACTGAAGCATTTTGATAAGTTCTTTGAAAGATATTACAATGCCACGCAGACACCCACAGATAAGATAGGCGTGTGGATTTCTGGCTTTTTTGGTTCAGGTAAGTCCCATTTTATAAAGATATTATCATACCTTCTGGAGAACAGAACCGTATTTGATACTTCAGCACCCAGTTTTTTTGAAAATAAGATCAATGATGCCCAGATGTTCGCAACTATTGAAAAATCAGTAAAATATGGCACAAAGGACATCATACTTTTTAATATCGATTCCAAAGCTAATGCCGCAAGTATTGAAAAAGAACGGATTGTGAATATCCTGATGAGAGCATTCAATGAAAAAAGAGGATTTTTCGGGGATGTTTTCTGGATAGCTGAACTTGAAGAAGATTTGCAGGATAAAGGGCTTTATGACGCCTTCAAAATGGAGTTAAAGAAAATAAATGGTAGCGCATGGGAAGAGATAAGGGATCAATACACCTTTGAACAGGATGACATCATAGAAGCTCTTACTAACTGTGGGTATCAGAGCAGGGAAGCATCTGTGAGGATGTTTGAGAATGATGGACGTAATTATCATCTCGATGTTGAGAAATTCGCAAAGAAAGTTGAGAAATATTGCAAGTCAAAAGGGGATAAACATCAGGTAATTTTCCTTATCGATGAAGCAGGACAGTACATAGGTGAAGATAGCGAATTAATGCTAAATCTCCAGACTGTTGTGGAAGAGCTCGGAACAAAGCTGAAGGGGAAAGCATGGGTGATAGTAACATCCCAAGCTGATATTGACACCGTTACAAAGGATAAAGTCAAAGGATATGACTTCTCGAAAATACAGGCGCGGTTTGATACAAGACTGAGCTTATCAAGCGCCAATGTGGATGAAGTCATTAAGAAGAGGATATTGCTTAAGAAGAAAGAGCACAGGGAGATGCTGGCGTCTTTCTATACTGAAAAGAAAATAATCCTGAAAAACTTGATATCGTTCTCACGGGGCAGCGCTGAAATGAAGAACTATAAGGAAGAGGACGATTTTGTAGGCGTCTATCCTTTTGTGCCATATCAGATCAATCTCCTGCAAAAAGTGTTCGATAAAATCAGGCAAACGGGTTTTTCAGGGAAACATCTGGCAAAAGGTGAGCGTTCGATGCTGAACGCGTTTAAGGAAGCTGCTGTAGAATATGGTGAATGCGGCGTGGGTGTGATAGTTCCATTCCATTTGTTCTATAATACTATAGAGAGCTTTCTTGACCCGATAATCACAAGAACAATAAAACAGGCAGAAAAAAACGATTATCTCAGGGATAACGATTGTGATATTTTAAGAACTCTTTTCATGATAAGGCATGTAAAAGAGATACAGCCTGGCTGTTTTTGAGCAACCCCCCGAAAAGGT
>JAWOKW010000045.1:0-4270 GCA_033854095.1 Candidatus Methanoperedens sp.
CCACTCTTTGAGCGTATGGGTGTCCGGATCCTTACTATCTTCACAGGAAATTCGCCTTACCATGATCTCCCAGTGATGCACCGCGCCAAACTTAACATTGTACAGTGCCAGAGATCTTCAACATACATAGCCAAGATGATACAGGACAAGTACAATATTCCCTATATCAACGTCTCCCTTTTCGGCATAGCACAGACTGCAAAAGCCCTGCACGATGTGGGAAAGTTCTTCCATCTTGAAGAAAATGCAGAAAAAGTGCTAGCAGAGGAGCTTGCAAAGTACCAGCCCAGGATCGATCACTATAGAAGGAGACTTGAGGGTAAGAAGTGCTTCATATACCAGGGGGCGCCGCGCGCCTGGCACTGGATTGAGCCGATGAGGGAATTAGGCATCGAGACTGTACTTACTGCGACTACCTTCGGTCACAAGGACGATTATGAGAAGATAATATCAAAGGTAAAGCCGGGACATATCTGCATCGATAACCCTAATGCTCTCGAACTGGAGGAGTATCTGGTCAAACTCAAGCCTGATTTCTTCATTGCAGGTTTGAAAGAGAAATACCTGACATACAAGCTGGGTATTCCATTTGTCAACGGGCATTCCTACGAAGAAGGACCATATGCAGGATTTGAAGGATTCGTGAACTTTGCAAGGGATATCGACGTTGCGGTCAACAGCCCTGTATGGAAATTCATAAACAAGCCGCTGGAGGTGAGTTAAATGGCTCGGAGCGTTACGATCAATCCGCCCAAGATGTGTCAGCCAATGGGCGCAATACTTGCCTATATGGGAGTGCACGGCTGCGTCCCATTAGTGCACGGCTCTCAGGGATGCAGCACGTACCCCCGCTATAATATTGCTAGGCATTTCAGGGAATCAGCAGAGGTTGCAGTTTCTTCGCTCTCCGAGGACGCTGCTGTGTATGGCGGGGCTAAGAATTTAACAGAAGCAATAAAGAATATCAAATCAAGGCTCTCACCAGAGGCGATAGGCATCTGTACAACATGCATGAGCGAGACCATTGGAGACGATGTAAAACTTATCTCAAAGAAGGCGCTAGCTGATGATTCAATAAAGATATTTCCTGCATCTACGCCGAGCTATGTTGGCACGCATCTGACTGGTTATGATAACGCCCTGCGGACGCTTGTGGAAACACTGGCAGTAAAGGGTGAGCTAAACAATAAAATAAATATCATTACCGGTGTGATCAACCCCGGCGATATCAGGGAGATAAAGACCATGCTCCGTCTAATGAATGTGCAGAGCATATTCCTGTCCGATATCTCAGAAACTCTTGATTCGCCCATATTGCCGGGAGGGCATAAACCGCTGCTCCCTGAGGGAGGAACAAAGCTTTCTGATATCGTCGATTCAGCAAACTCGCTGGGCACGATAGCGATTTGCAGAACAGCAGGTTCAGCAGCCATGTATCTTAAGAACAAGTTCAATGTCCCTGCGGTACTTGATCCTGCGCCCATAGGTGTAGCGAATACAGATAGATTTGTGCAAAATATCAGCCGCTTAAGCGGGGCACCAATCTCACGCGATATTGAGATTGAGCGAGGGCGCCTGATAGATAGCATGGTGGATGTGCATCACTATATGTTCGGGCGCAAAGTCGCGATATTTGGAGACCCTGATATCATCTCTGCTATAGTGCGGCTCTGTGCCGAGGCAGGGATGGCTCCTACAGTGGCGATGACTGCAACAAGGCATAAGGACTTTGCATCGGACATAAAGGCAGTAAATAGTGAATACAAGACAGATACGCAGATCCTTGAAGGCACTGACCTTTACGAATTTCATGAGGTTGTAAAAACCCACGGCGCTGAGCTTATTGTGGGCAATTCAAAGGGCAAGGACATTGCTGATGATGAGAACATACCTCTGGTGCGCGTGGGATTCCCAGTGTACGACCGCGTGGGCGTATATCGCTATCCTATCATCGGCTATAATGGCTCGATATACCTGCTTGACCAGATGACAAATGCAATACTTGGGCACAAGTATGACCCCAATAAGCTGCACCAGTGAGGCGAAATCATGGAATACATTACCGGGGTAACAGCATCAGGCGGAAATTGGATTCCAACATTTGTGGTGAGCAGCAACATAAACAACTGCGGATGCTGCGGCAAGTGCTTCAAGATATGTGGGCGCAGTGTGTTCGAGTACATCGAACATCCCAACAGCGATGACCTGTGCGGAGCAAAGGTCATGACAGTAGCACACCCTGAGAACTGCATTGGTTGTGGTGCATGTGCTAGGGGGTGTCCGAAGAAGAATATTGTGTGCGAACCGAAGGTCAGAAGTAATTAGAGGAGAGAAAACATGCGGGGAATAAAGCAGATCCGATTAGAACCAAACATGATTGATTACGACTGCGAAGGAGTTCGTAAAATACTTACCAAACAGAAAATCGAGAAACTAAGACAATATCAAAAGAATCTGGAACAGGAATTGGTCTCAGTTAAAGAAACACTACAAAGCCTGACGCAAAACGAATAAAAAAATCAATAACAGTGGATAGTTATGGCGAAAATACGACATATTCTCCTGAAAAACCCGGTAGTAGTTCCTACTGGAACAAAACTCAGCGAGGCTGCGCAGCTGATGAAGAAAAATAAAATTTCAAGCGTACTTATCAGTAGTAACGGTATGCTTGCAGGCATTGTTTCAGTTGAAGATATCATGTACAGCGTAGCAGAGAGAGCAAATTTGGATATTGCAGTAGATGAAGTGATGCACTCTCCTGCGCTTACCATTGATTCGGAGAACTGGCTTTCAGATGCCATTGCAATGTTCGATCGCTGCAAGGCTTCCCATATAACTGTTGTAGAACACGGAGAGAAAGTAGGCATTATACGAGAAGATGATATACTGCATACGTACAGGTTCAACAAAATGGGGCAACTCGAATAAAAATGAGCGTATCTGAAATATGCATGTTGAGGTCAAAAATGAGGAGAAAAGATAAAGAAATTAAAGATGCAAAAGAGATAGAATCCATAATAAGCAGATCTGATATTTGCAGGATTGCTCTTTCTGAGAACAATTCTCCCTATATCGTACCTATGTGTTTTGGTTACAGGAATAACTGCCTGTATTTCCACTCCGCATCGGATGGCAAGAAAATAGACATTATTAAAAAAAAAAACAGGGTTTGTTTTGAGTTTGATTTTTATGGAGGTTTGATAAGATCCAAAAACCCTTGCGATTGGGATATGAAATATCGCAGCGTTGTAGGGTCTGGAAGAGCGGTTTTTATTGAAGATCCAGTGGAGAAAATAACGGCATTGAATATCATAACAGAACATTATTTAAGTGATGTACACGAGTATCAAAAGAATTCAGTTGATAATTTGACAATTATTAAAGTTGAGATTGAAAGCATTACCGGAAAAAAATCTGGATATTTATGAGACCATATTTATGAGATTACATTCCCTGCAGCATGAACCGTTTGAGTATCTGGCCAACATCGAAATCTGGGCTAAGGATAGAGGACATAGCGGTTCAAGAACATTGCTCTTCAATAACGAAGAACTCCCAGATATCGGCGACTTCATTTGGCTATTCATAACGGGTGGATAGGGGTAGGGACACATAGGCAGCGGAGTTATGGCATTCGCTAGAAAATCTTTTGTATTATTGATTATTATTTTATTATTTACCTTAACTTTAGGATGTTTACAAAATAAGAGCAATAAAACCCAGGAGATCACAGTTTCAGCCGCAATAAGTCTCTTAGATGCACTAAAGGACATTGGTGGAGAATTTCAGAAAAAACATCCTGAAGTTAAGATATACTTTAATTTTGGCGCCTCAGGGATGCTTGAAAAACAGATAGAACAGGGCGCTTCAGTGGATATTTTTGCAAGCGCTTCGCAGAAGGAGATGGATATGCTGGAAGAAAAAGGATTGGTACTCAAATCAACCCGGACGAATTTTGCGAAAAACAGGCTTGTCATTATTGGTCCTTCTAAATTAACTACCGAAGAACTCAAGGATAAAAATGTGAAGAAAATAGCAATTGGAGATCCCAAAACAGTACCTGCAGGCATGTATGCCATGACATTCCTTGAGAACACAGGATCATATGATATATTGAAGCCAAAACTCGTTTTCGCAGAAAATGTTCGCCAAGTGCTTGATTATGTAGAACGTGAAGAAGTGGATGCAGGGTTTGTTTATTACTCTGATACTTTAAAAAGTAATATGACAGTCTCAGGAATAAATGATACTTTGTATCCGCCTGTAGTTT
>JAWOKW010000046.1:0-4552 GCA_033854095.1 Candidatus Methanoperedens sp.
AAACACAACAGGGGGACTTCTTATTGTTACAAATATGCAACCATAGACGTAGTTGAGAAGAATCAGAGGTTCACGCTGAAAGTAATTCCACTTACGCCATTTTCAAAAAATGAGGATATAGTGAAACAATTACTGGAACACGCCATGAAATATGTTCATATTAAATATGTGCTTCTCGATCGTGGTTTTTTCTCAATCGAAGTCATAAAAATTTTTGAGATTTTGAAACTAAAATATATCATGCCTGTTCCTAAAAATGATAGAATAAAGGAGATAATTAAAGATAACTCGAATAAAAAGCGATATTTTCTGATATATTCGATGGGACGAAAGAAAAATAAAATAACATTCAATTTAATAGTGAAATATAGTGAAAAAGACAAGGAATATCATCCATTTGCAACAAATTTTCAAATTAAAGATGAAAAAGATATAGACTGTATTGCAGAATTATATCGAAAAAGATGGGGTATAGAAACAGGATACCGCGTAAAAAAAGAGGCTCATGTATTCTTAAAGGTGCTGCCATATGAAAACAAGCTTCCAAGTAAACCCGAAGTTATCCGTTTTTGGTTATGTGCCATTTCAAATATTGCAGTATAACTGGACAAATACTGTTTATGAACTCCTCGAAAAGGGCGTAGAAAATTGCGACAGCCAGTCCATATACCCTCCAAAGTGTTGCAATGGACTTCCCTGACACCATCGCCATCATCATCACGTGCCCATTCCTTATATGAATGGTTGACCGAAGCATGTCCTCTTCCTGTTTCTGAAATGCGGTTGTAAGCTGAACTCTCATCGGTATAGACAATTGTTTTCGGGTCAGTATATTTCTCAACTTGTGGCTGGATCGTAGCTTGCTGTGTGTTATCGCAAACGGTAAGCCTGATATGACCTGATTCACGTCCAACCACACCCAATATCGGTGGACGATCATTTTCCATGGTTCCTATACCTCGATGTTTGTTAGCATGACGGCGCGGTGGATCATCATGACTGAATCCCTTTTCTCCAGCATTCTGGAACATCTCATCAGATTCAGTCTTCTTATCAGTCAAAGGTGAATCTGAAAGACTTTCCTGGACAAATTTCTGAATTTTATGTCGAAGTTTAAGCAGATGTGGACGGTTAATTCCAAGCTCCTCGGCAAGGTGTTTTGTTGGCACTCCCTGCAAAATACCACGTATAATGAGAATGATAGTGGTACAAGGATAGCGAATTCCGCTAAATTTTGTTCCTGTAAATACGTTATAGACTTTACCGCAAACTTGGCACTTATAGTCAAATATCGGGTCACGATGTCGGTCATGTGGTGCTTGATCCAACGGTAAGGAATGACCGTTGGGACAACGTAATCCATCAGGATGCAACATTTTTAGCAAGAATTCATAACATTTTTGAGCATCCAGTAATTCATTTATCGGAAAGATTATCATAGTTCATAATTGTTTCCTTCTTTAAATAGGTTCATCTTAAAGCGTACATGAGCCAATGAGATATATAGCAGCCGATGGAATCATGCTATTCTATCCCCCATTCAGCAGTTGGAAGTTCTCCATAATCCTGGACGAAAAAAGCTATGCAATTGTGGCAGGTTTTATCATAGTAATAGCAGTACTTGCATTTGGATGGTTGCATTTTAGAGGGGTATCCTCCTGTCGCTTCAACTAAACTTCGCTTCTTTTCTTATATTCTTGTGAACTCTAGTTTACTTATAAAATAAATATTAATTTTGTCTTAGGATACTAATATGAAAAATGAAGAAATGAATAAGCGTTGCTGACCATCAGTTCTTCCATTACCTTATGGTAAAATTCCACAAAGAGATTTTCAGACTCTGAAACCGCAATAAATCCGATCAAGCATAAGGTAATGGAAGAATCATGTTGATATACAGTATCTTTAGATCAATTACAGAGACGTTATTGCTAATGTAGTTCGAGATATAAGCATAGGCGCAGCGCCTGCCCCACTCACAAGCAATATAAATTCCAGTGCAGCTATTGCTTTCACTATTCTGAGGGAGTATCTGTGCTGTCGCTTAAGATTTGAAGCTCCATATCAACAAATTTCAAGAATTACTCCACAGGAACAAAGTAGACATCTTTCACATCAAAATGCGGATTTCGCCTGAATTTCGGTTTTACTCTGCTTCCATTTTTTATTTTATTGTAAACCTCCCAGATGTTCCTGTTGTATGCTTCATCATTCATTAGATCTATTCCAGACCTCTCTTTTTCTCTTTTCATTCTCTTCAGCCAAAGAATTTCTTTAGGCTTGTATTCAGCCATCAGGTAGCTATCAACACTTTCAAATTCTACCAGTATCAAAGAAAATGGAGCTTGTTTCAAAAATTTCCCTCCGCCGTACTTGCTTACGCTATGGCAGTGTATTTTCCCTTCCCCTGGCAGATCAAACCATTCGGTCCTGCTTCCGCAATTGTTGCAATATACATGCGGACTTGCATATCTGTGACCACAACCCGAACACATAGAACCTATAAGCTTACCTTCTGCAAGAGCCATGAAATAAGGCGTATCCTGCCCATGACTTTCAATATAGTCTATGGATTCATGTATTTTCTTAACTATAATTTCATTTTCCCCACCTGTATAGATGGCCACACCGATTCCTTTTTGCACTTCGTTCATCACGTCCCTGTATTTAGCAAACTTTTTCACTTCTTTCATTCTACCACGCCTTCTCAGCAAGTGTCAATGTAATATAAGTGCCTGTACCAGCATGACTGTGGAATCCACATCGTTTTGCATTCCTTACCTGCAGAATATAATCCCCGAATTTCTCAGAAATTTTATTCTGCAACTGCCAGAGAGAAAATACGGCTTGCATTATTCCAGTAGCCCCTATGGGATGGCCGCATGCGAGTAGTCCTCCTGAGGGGTTCACAGGAAGCTTTCCTTTTTCAGGCAGCTTTAATCCATAATCAATATCAGGCATGAAAGTATAACCTTTATCGATAAATTCTCCAGAATAGCCGCACGGGCACAAACCCAGGTCTTCATATGTCTGTGCTTCTGACATTGTATATGCATCATGTATTTCCAGGAAATCCAGCTCTTCCAGAGGGTTTGTTATCCCTGCCTGCATGTAAGCTTTTTTTGCAGCCACCCTGCCAGCATTGAATGAGTGGACATCAGGATATAATAATTTGTTATAATATTCAACAAGCTCTTCATTTGCCGATTCGTGAGAAAACGTGGGTACCTTTCTTTTCGGTCTGTCTTCCATGGCCATATTGTCAGTCCCAGCCCCTATTCCTATAATCTTTGCAGGTCTATCTGTCAATGTGTACGCGATATCACTGGATGCAAGAATCAATACAGCAGCACCGTCGCTCATGGTGCAGATATCCAGAGCCGTAAATGGTGTTGATATCGGCTCTGAATTGAGAACATCTTCCATACTTAATTTCTTCGGGTATTGCGCGTAAGGATTGTAGAGCGCATTTGTATGGTTCTTGATTGAAATTTTAGCCAACTGCTCTCTTGAGGTTCCAAACTCGCTCATATGCTTGTCTGCCATAAGGGCATAGAACATGCTGTAAAAACCGCCCAGGTCGCAATTCCTTCTCTGGTCGGAAGCCTTGGCAATAAAATAGTTACCCATCCATGTTGGAACCCGTGACATGGTTTCAAAGCCGTAACAGACACAGAGTTCAAGATCGCCTGAAGCAATGGCTCTTATTCCTTCCTGAATACAAAGACCTCCTGTCGCACCGCCCCCTTCCACTCTAACCCCGGGGGCAGGACAGAGACCTATGTATTCATGTGCCATTATCCCTGCCATCAACTGCCTTGAGAAATGATCGGAAAAATAAGAACCCACACCTCCCAGTTCGTGTGTCTCCGAGAGTTTTTCTTTGAGAGCTATGAACTCAGGCACATCTTTTACTGCATTATCAAAGGCTTCCTTTACCATTATCTGAAATGTTCTATCTGGATGTGCTTTTGCAAACTTGGTTACTCCGCCCGAAACCATATACACGTCTCTGGAAAGTTTCCCCATACTATTTAGAATATAAATGAAATTTTAAATACTTTTGTTCTGGGATATTCTGAAGAGGTAATGATGAATACGATCAAATGAGATTTGCCAGCGATCTAATGAATCGTCACGATCTCGGGGCATTCCGAGCACAACGATCTCGTTGACCTCATACCATATCAGGATAAAGGTTTACTGCAGCCAGAGGCTTGAGTATTGAGCATATGAAAACTTGGTTAGCTGGTGGTTACCAATAGATAGGATTCCCATTTAAGCTTAACTGTTTTTTATGCTTGCAGTGGACTATTGTAATAGTTACAATACACGCAGGTAAAATTATGTCAGCAAATTCTTATGCTATTTGTAACTTGTTACAATATACACTATGGGGAAAGAATTCATTCGGGAAATCAGAGGCCATAAGTACAAATATCTTGTATATTGGGACAAGAGTGAAAAGAAACAAAAACAAAAGTACTTGGGAAGAGTGGATATTGAAAAACCAGCAATTTTGAAGATGCCTACCGAAAAAGAAGCTGCTGAG
>JAWOKW010000047.1:0-2934 GCA_033854095.1 Candidatus Methanoperedens sp.
GTGAAATTATAATCGACTCATCCCTTGAAAGAAAATTTATTCATGATTACTTCAGGCTTGATGACGGCATGACTGAAATCTACTCTGAGATAAACAGGGATACATTAATGAATTCATTGATCCAAAAATACAGGGGGTTGCGCCTTATACGACAGGATGCATGGGAATGCCTCGCATCATATATCTGTTCGAGCAATAATACCATAAAAAATATCTCTTCATCTATAAAATGCATGTGCGAACGCTTTGGCAAGGAAATTGAGAAAGGATATTATTCCTTTCCAGCACCTGAGGAACTTGCACTGGCTGATCTTGGCGATATAAAGCAGTGCAAACTGGGTTTTCGAGCTCCTGCTATCCTGAAGGCTGCGTCAATGATAGCCAATTACGAATTTGATTTTTATGGCATAAAAGACCTATCCTACACAGAGGGGCGAAAAAAACTTCTGGAAATAAAAGGTGTGGGAAACAAGATTGCTGATTGTGTACTGCTTTTTGCCTTTGGGAAGCTTGAATCCTTTCCCGTGGATACGCATATCGAACAGATTATGGAAAGGTATTATGGTGACAATTTTAAACATACGAAAAAAAGTAAAAAGAGAGAGAACATTGCAGAGTTTGCGCGAAGTTATTTTGGGGAGTATTGTGGATATGCACAGGAGTATTTGTTTATGGGAGAGCGTGATAAGTCAGAAAACATTTTAAGCAATAGGATACTGTTTGACACAAAAATATGGATGAACTCAGCAAGATCAAACAGTTAAAAAAAGAGAGAAATGCAATAATTCTTGCGCATAATTATCAGCGTGGCGACGTGCAGGATGCTGCGGATTTCGTAGGAGATTCGCTTGGCTTGAGCATGGAAGCAGCGAAAAAAGAAGCAAATGTGATTGTTTTCTGCGGTGTGGATTTTATGGCAGAGAGCGCTGCAATATTGAGCCCTGAAAAGACTGTCCTTATGCCAGAACCGAACGCTCAGTGCCCCATGGCAGCTATGATAACACCCCGGTCTTTGAAACTTGAAAAAGAAAAATATCCCGATGCAGCAGTTGTCTGCTACGTAAATACTTCAGCAGCAGTGAAAGCAGAAAGCGATATATGCTGCACTTCTTCGAACGCGATTAAAGTGGTGAATTCCTTACAAGAGAAGGAGGTCATTTTTGTCCCTGACAGGAATTTAGCGCTGTATGTTGCAGCGCATACTGAAAAGAACATCATCCCCTGGAGTGGGTACTGCCCCACGCATCATCTGATATTGCCTGGAGACATTCTGCTTGAAAAGGAAGAACATCCCGAAGCCCTCGTACTTGTCCATCCTGAATGCAGACCTGAAGTAACTGTACTTGCTGATAGGGTTCTTAGCACAGAAGGCATGTTAAGATACGTAGGTCGATCTGATTCAAAAGAATTTATTATAGGCACTGAGATAGGGCTTTTGCACAGGCTGGAAAAAGAAAATCCGGGCAAGAAATTTATCCCTGCAACAAGATATGCTGTATGCCCGAACATGAAAATGAACACTCTTGCAAGCATAATCCGTGCGCTTGAAAAAAACGAATATATTATAAAAGTTCCTGAGAATATACGAACAAAAGCAAAGCTGGCACTTGATAAAATGTTAGCAGTGGGGCGCGGTGATTGAAACTCTTTCTTGAACTTTTACGATACAGAAATTGCGCCATGGCCGGGCTTGCGGCTGTAATCGGGGGAGCTTTAGCATACAGCGTGTCCCCTGGAGAGCTCCTCCTGCTCGTTCCTGTGTTTTTCACCGTATTCGTCGTCACTGGGGCAGGGAATGCGATCAATGACTATTTTGACGCAGATATTGATGCTATCAACCGTCCTGACCGCCCCATACCTTCAGGAAGATTAAAAAAAGAGTTAGCATTCAAAGTTTCAATTATTTTATTTGCGCTCGGCTGCATAATCGCTTATTTTACAGGTTCTATCCCTTTTTTTATCGCAGCCTTTAATTCGCTGCTTTTGTTTTCCTACGCTTTTTCTCTGAAAAGAAAGGTCTTTGTTGGAAATATCTGCGTGAGTTATCTCTCAGGCTCAACATTCCTGTTCGGAGGCTCTGCTTATGGCGAAAAAGGCATTGAAGCTACATTTGTTCTATTTTTCTTATCCATGCTTGCCACTCTCTCACGTGAAATTGTAAAAGCGATTGAAGACATCGAAGGGGACAGGAAAGATGGAGCTTCTACACTGCCAATCCTGATTGGAGAGCGACCTTCAGCTTATATTGCATCGATAACCGGGATAACAGCCGTGGGCTTAAGTCCTTTACCGTATATCATGAACATATTTAATGAATATTATTTATTTTTTGTGAGCGCTGCTGATATCGTTTTTTTATATGCCGTGGTCCTCATACTGACAAAGAGACCATCTGCTTCTTCTAAATATTTTAAAGTTGCGATGTTCCTCGCGCTGATAGCGTTCATCGCAGGAGGCATTCTGAAAAATTACAAAATATAAAAAAAGAAATATGGTATTAGAACCCAAATCCAATTATCTGGATTCTAATACACGCCATTGATGGTTTTTAATATCTAATCTTCGTGCTCATCTTCTTGAGTAACTGGTACTAATTTTACTGCTACTTTTACTGTTTCACCGGTCACACTGATGCTACCAGTAGCTGTCTTGTAGTGATCTCTGGTTACGGTATACGAATGGCTCCCAGGTTCCACGTTTCTGAATATTGCAATTCCCTGATAGTTTGTCTTTTTTGTAATCCCGTCCATCGTAACTTTTGCATCTTTAACTGGCTTACCCGTATGGCTGTTAATTACCTTAAAAGTCACTTTGGTAGGGTCTCCTGTTGGTGGCGGTGGTGATGTTACCAGTGGAGTCAATGCTAAGTCCTGAGTTGTGACAGTACCTGAGGTCACACTTACTCCTGAAGCTGTCTGGCTGTTATATCCAGTT
>JAWOKW010000048.1:0-21305 GCA_033854095.1 Candidatus Methanoperedens sp.
TATCCAACCCAGCAGCCTCATCTCAAATGGCTTACGCCCATATTCCATCCGAACATCCTTGGAAGTGACTCTCGATACAATCCAGGCAAAGTATGCCTGGGAAAGTGGACACCATCAGTATTCTTAGATGAACTCTGCATCAAACTTGCTGAAATGATCCAGTACAGGAACTATGACCCGCTAAACCCATTAAATACAGAAGCTGCTGTCTGGGCAAATAAAAATAAACATTTTCTGCCTGTCGATAAAAGGGAGCTATTAAGCTCGGAACCTGATATTGAATTTGATACGGGAAATGATATAGATATTCAGATAATGGAATAGATGAAGTATGTATGTAAAATTATTTATATTATTAATTTTTTTATTATCGGCTCAGATAGCAGCGTCCACTGAACTTGAGCCATTTTTCAACAAGCAGGTCTCAAACGAATCAATAAAAAGTATTTCCGTTTCCCCAGATGGTGAATATGTAGCAGCGGCATCGCAGGATAACTACATACTCTTCTTTGATAAAAATGGAAGCAGTATCTGGAATATAAAGATAACTGAGGGTATATTGCGTGGAGTGGCAACAGATGGAAAGGATGTCGCAGCAGGTGTAAGTCTTGGATCTAAAATAGAACGGGTGAGATTATACGCAGGCTCTAATGACATACTCTTTGACACACAGCCAGAAGATGTTAATTTTTCAAGCCCGATCCAGCATATTGCCATTTCTGGTGACAGAAGTGCTGTTGTTGCAGCAGATAAAAACAATGTTTATATTTTAAACAATTCAGGAAATATAACAAGCAGAATACAGATAAATGGATCAATAACTGATGTTGCGCTCTCGCCCAACAAAGAACTTGGTGCAGTATCGTCTGGGGGCACTGTGTACCTTTTTGATGTAAATGGAAGCGTGTTTGCTGACCTTAAAATAGATAATAATTCAGTTAAAAGCGTATCGGTTTCAGATACTGGATACATCGCTGTACTGACGAAACAAACGCTCTATTTATATAACAATACTCAAAAGCTGTGGGAAAGGAGTGCAAACCCTGCTGATTTCTTTACATCACTCTCAATATCTCCTTCCGGAGATCTGATTGCTGTTACTTCTATCAAAGAAGGTTTATTTTTATTTGATTTTGATGGCATAATAGCCCATCAATACCCGGCAGATTTTGAATACGTTTCCACAGATGGAAAATTGATAGCAGCGGTGAAAAATACACATCTCTACCTGTTCAACTATACAAAATTCATGACAGGCACTATTTCTGTACTTTCCACGCAGGGGTCACAGGTCTACTTGGATAATAACCTGGCAGGAACCGTACCAATAACGATTTCAGGTATACCTGTCGGTATGCATACAATTAAGATCGTCAAAAAAGACTATGAAACATGGGTACAGAATGTTACGCTCCTGAACGATGATAAGAAAGAAATTTCTATCATGTTAGCTCCATCTATCCCCGAACCGTCATCAATATTATCACAACCATCAATACCATCTCCAACGCTAACTCAGATACCGACCTCTACACCTACCCTCACGCCCGATGTCATTGTTATTCCAAAAAATGCGCTATATTTCACGTTACTGAGTGCAATCCTGATCGCTATGTCGGGGGCTCTTTATTTAAGGAAAAGAAAAACAGAGCCATCTGACGAGCACATAAAGATCGAAACAAAAAATGAACCTTTCATTGGAGGTAACTGTCCTTATTGCGGCGGTCTCATAAAGGCGAACTCGAAGATCACAGTATGCCCTGATTGCGAAACACCGCATCACCTTGAATGCTGGAAAAAACACGGAGGATGTACAACGTTTGGATGCAAAAGTGCGCCTTAAAAATCGAACAGTGAACTCTGGGATTTAACATCTTTCCTAACCTTAACTTTCGGTTCTTTAACTTTCGGTTCTTTATTTTCTTCCATGCCAAACCCCCCGAACAGTTCTATTTCCTGCTCGATTTCCTTTTCGGTAAGCGATTTTGCTTCATCATATATCTTCTGGATTTTTTTTGTGATGGATTTTGATTCTGTAAGAAAGGCTATCTCTTCTGGTTCAAGACCAAGTAAAGCCGCAACAGAAGGCGCATATTTTCCATCATTCATCAGTATCCTGAAAAAAGGCAAAAGTTGAGAGCGGGTAAAGCTCATCGAGACATGGCAGTGGGTGCCGATCTTTTTGGCTGTAGAATCACGTATGCTCCTTGTGCCTTTTGTCGAGCCAAGCTTCCTCCACAGGGAAGGGGTCTGGAACTTTGTAAACCCTGTATAATGATGAGAACGCGCAATCACTATCCCTCCTGTCATCATCACGCCTGCATATCTCCACATATTATAATTCTGTCTTCGTTTTACCCTGCCAAGGAATATAGAGGCTCTGGAAAGACAGCAATACCCTTCTTCAAGGTCGTTCTTATGGGTATATTCGAGCGGGAGATTTTCATCCACCCACTGGATTAAATCCTCAGGGTTCTCATCAAGATTGAACGTAGCTTTGTGAGCTTCAAGGATATCTGTCCCTTTAAAGATCTTTGCCATTACTTTGAAGATAGTCTCTTTAGTATCCCGCTCCCCAGTGGTTATATCATTAAGTTCGATCCTTGATTTACCCTGTGCAATAGCCTGAAAGTCATTAATCGCACTTCGCAGGTCACCGTTTGCATTCTCTGCGAGCTTTTCGAGCACACCTGGAGCATACGTTATACCTTCAGCTTCAGCAATTCTCTTAAGTGCAGGTATCATTGAGCGCGACATCACAGAACCGAACTGGATGGGCTTGCATGAGTTCCTGAGCCCTGCTGACATATCGTAGAGCTCATTCGCGATAAGAATAATCGGATGGCTGGTTTTTTTTATCAGTTCAGCAACAGCCTTTTCTCCTCCCCTGTCTGCCGTGCCGTGGATATTATCAGCTTCGTCCATTATCACAAGTCGTCGTTTGCCGCTTTCAAGCGTGCACATCCGAGCAGCAGAACCTGCCACTTTTTCAATTATGTCGGCTGTACGCTGGTCGCTTGCATTTAGTTCGATGACCTCCCATCCCATATCATGTGCAAGTGCATGGGCTGTTGAGGTTTTGCCTGTACCTGCTCTCCCATACAGGACAACAGCCCTGCTTTCAGGGATGCCATGAGCCCAGCTCTGTGCCCAGCGTATCAGTTCTTCCACTGCCTTATTGTGTCCAGCTACCTGGGAAAGCGTCTGTGGGCGGTATTTTTCAGTCCAGTCAAGCGATGTCATTGCTTGTTCTACAAACTGTATCGCTTAAATACATATCTTTTCATTAGGTTTGCTATGAGATTGAACACCATCCAGTTCCTTATCAACTCTGCTGTGATGATGTCCAATCTTTTTATCCCTGTACTTGCAGAAGACCTGGGCGCATCAGATATTGAGATAGGCATCATTGGCGCTGTTTACGGAGCTGCGCTTTTTATCTCGACATATATATTCAGCAGGGTAGCTGATTATTATCCTCCAAAGACCCTGCTGTATGCAGGTTTCTTAAGTGCCACAGCGACTTTTTTTCTCCAGGTGTTCGCCATTTCCCCTTTCAGCCTTGGCGTGATACGCTCTCTTGTCGGATTCAGCGCAGGCATTTATCCTGCTGTGCTCCTGCTTTATGTTTATAACCTGAAGCGGAGTATTGCAAAGTTCAGTTCTTTTATGCCGCTTGGCTGGGCTGTTGGGAACCTGCTGGCAGGCGCGATCGCTGCTTACTGGGCTGTAAAGGGAATTTTCATTATTGCATCTCTTTTCTTTGCAGCGTCTTTCTTGATCACATTAAAGCTACCTTCTGCTGAAGTTCGTATAAAAAAGGAACGGAATTATCTTTCATCGGAGCTATTAAAAAAAAATTGGGATGTCTATTTTGGATTTTTCCTGCGCCAGATTGGTGCGAACAATGTCTGGGTGGTTTTTCCCCTGTATCTTGTGAGCCTTGAGGCGAATGAATTCTGGGTCGGGATAATATATGCTTTAAATCCCATTCTGCAATTTTTCATCATGAGGCGGCTTGACAGGTACAACACCAAGATGCTCATCCATGCAGGTGATCTGTTCTCAGCGGCAGCATTTATAGCGCTTGTACCCCTGACAATATACTATCAGGCTGTTGTGGGCATGATACTGGTGGCTTTTTCCTATTCCTGCCTGTATGTAGGTTCTACGCGCCTGCTCATTGAAACAAATGAAGAGAAAGGTGCCGCTGCGGGTTTGCTCAATTCATCCATCGCCTTTGCGACCATAATAGGTTCGCTCATAGGCGGCGTGATCCTTCAATATTTCGATTTCAGGGTCGTTATGGCTATGGGGGCTGTATTTGCTGTACTGGGTTATGCTGTCACCCGTTTTAAAAGTCCTGACAAACCTTAAAAAAGTTCCTTAACAGGTCATTACCGCGCTCTGTATGCGAGACTTCAGGATGCCACTGTACGCCGTACAGAGGTTTTGTCTTATGCTTCATGGCTTCGACCTCGCAGATGTGCGAGCGCGCTAATCTTATGAAATCAGGCGGAAGTGAGCTCACCTCATCTGCATGTGATGCCCACACCATAGTTTTTGGAGCAAAGCCCATTAAAATGTCATCTTCCTCCATGATATCTATCTCGACAGCAGCATAGCCCCCGGCAGCGCCGGTTCTCACGCTTCCGCCGTATGCCTGTGCCATTACCTGATGACCGAGGCAGATGCCAAGGATCGGGATTTCGATCTCCTTTACATAAGTTCGGCAGTTGCCAGCGCGTTCAAGGGTCGGTCCTCCGCTCAATATAAGCCCATCTGGTTGCTTTGCCAGTATTTCCTCTATAGAAGAGGTATTTTTCATGAGTTCTACTTCCTGGTCTAAATCACGGACTGCACGATGGATGAGGTGGCAGAACTGACCATAGTTGTTGATTACGATGATTTTTACCATTTTTATGAAATTTCTATTTTAGTCTTATCTGACAGATCTCAAAGTATAAATTATAACATCCTTATTTTCAAATATTTTATCAAAGTATTTTAGCGTTTCACCGCTATTGAATTTATATGCCATCGTGGGCTTGATAACTTTTTCCAGATAATCTTCAGGAGTTTTTATATCCTGATTCTGCGGGTTAAAGCCAGGGTTGGCAGCAAATACCATTACTCCTATCAGGTCGTTCATTCTCTGTCTTGATATGTAAACTATATCAGCTCCATATTTTTTAGCAATGCTCTTTGCAACATCTTCGGAATTGGTAGCAAAAAATCTGGAGACATCAGCTACCTTCTCGTCAGGCTCAAATTTATCATACAAGGATGCAGGTCTTGCAATCGTGGGCTTTATAGCCACTGATGCATAGCTTATAACAGGCTCTTTACCTGCTGCCTTGATTTCAAGCTCGAAGTCCCACCACGCAAGAACCTTGCCTGTTTCTTTATTTCGCAAGAATTGTATCGCTTGATATGTATCTTCTGAAATAGTATGCCCTGTAGTGTCTCCGGGCGAATCAAGGAAATATGGATGCGCGCTATCATAGTAGGATGTGGAGCCTGGCTCTATTTTGTACAGCTTGTATGCACCGTTTTCTCCGAGTCCCTCCACCAACATAGCATCTTTTTGTTTATTCAGATACAGATAATAGCCGCCAAGAGATGCAAAAGTTATTATAAATATCAATAAAGCCGCTTTGAGAAATCCTGATTTCTTTTCACCTGCGGGCTTGCTGAAAAAGGTCAGGATGCTCGGAATGCATATGATAATTGTAAAAAGTATCAAAGTTACAAGCCCAAAAGCATAACCCTGATATGGCTTATCGAATAGAGAATATGTAAACTCGTTCGAAATCAGAAACTGGCTCAGATACAGAAAGAACGCAATCATTAAGGCGATATTCACCAGCGCCAGTATCCTGTGGATGCTGGCAGATTTTATAAAATTGAAGAAAATCAGAAGCGAAGATATGCCCACAAGCAGCAGTACTCCTGATGAAAAGATATTGATGTCCATGAACCACCATGGGAAAATCATCGGCTTTGCCAGAACTCGAAGCGCTGTGATAATCAACAATGCTGCGAACACAAGATGCAGGGCACCAAGAAATCCCCTGAATCCACTACCTTTTATTTTTTCTATATATTTTCCTTCATAAGATACCATATATATGTCCTCCTTTTTATTTAACAGTGTGGCGTTCGGGCACCAGCCCATCAATTTCTGAATTTTTTTCATTACATTTACTGTCATACCAACCTCCTCAACTTCTCAAACAATTCATCAGCCAGCTTTGTAGGATCGTCAGTTTTCTCAAGTTTGAGCTTCATCTCATCTGCAAAATCCCACAGAAGTTCTATGCACTGCGTGTATCTCGTACACGTCCCGCAGTTCCCTTCGTGCTCGTACCATACCTGCATTCCGTGTTTTGCAGATATGAAAATAATCGCGTTGACATTAAAAGGCACGGAGCGCCCGAACAGGATACCGCGCTCTGAGTTTACTTTTCCCACTTCTATCTGGTTCGCTCTTGCCATCTCAAGCAGTGTCTTTTCTATGCGCTCATCCATCGTGATTAGTGCTCTTGAAACAGCCTGTTTGGATATATTGAATAAGCGCGCTATATTGATATTTGGAAGACCGCTGCGCCTGAGTTTCCAGAATTCAAACTGCTTGTCATTTAAAGGCAGGAACATACGTCAACATATGCACGTTGACTATTTAAGGATTGTGCCAGCAAATTTGAGAGAACCTATCTATGTGCTGAAATATATATAAAATAAAAAGTTCTCGCGCTATGTAGCATAGCACGAGTAAAGCCTCTTACACAGCGTTAATTGTTGTATTTCCACTGGTGTAATATTTTGCAGTTGCAGTTGCAGTTATTGTACCAGATGCCGTGGCATTTACGCTTATTACAGCGATGCCGGTAGTATTGGTTTTTCCGCTCCCTGTTGCATTACCGCTCAGTGTAACCTTCGAACCTGCTACTGGAGTGCTGTTGCTTGTCACGTTGAATGCCACCGAGGTCGGTATGCCAACTCTCACAGATGTCAGATTTGCAGTAATGGTCAACAACGGCATTACTGCATTGATGGTTGTAATCCCACTGATGTAACCTTTTGCAGCAGCAGTTGCTGTTATCGTACCTGCTGCTTTGGCATTCACACTTATTATAGCGATGCCTGTAGCATTGGTTGTATTGCTTCCAGTTGCATTACCGCTCAGTGTAACTTTCAAACCTGTCACCGGAGTGCCGTTGCTTGTCACATTGAATGCCACAGGGGTCGGTGTGCCCACTCTCACAGTTGTCAGATTTGCCAAGATGCTCAGTTTCGGCTGAGTAGTTATGCTTGTATTTACACTCAGGGAATCCACTGCCATATTCGGATAGCCGGCTGCTGGGGGCGGATATACTGTTGTATCGCCTACAATGTTGGTGGCACTTACATTATAGTAATATGTCGTATTGCCAGCAACTGTGTTGTCGATGTACCTCACTTTAGTGCCCTTTCCAGGTCCTGTTGTGGATGCAGGCATCGCTATGGTAGTCCACGGGCCTGAAGCACTGGTGGCTCTCTGGATTGTCCAGTTAGTTTCATCAGTTGAGTTGTCAGTCCATGCCAGCGTCACACCACTTGTAGAATTCGCGGCTGTCAGTCTGGAAGGCGCATTCGGTGTAACAACAAGTGATATCGGGCGCATTATCATAGCCTCTTCATGACCAAGTATATGGCAGTGCCAGACAAATTCCTCGCCGAAATTGACAAGATGGTTGGTGACATTGGCTGTCTGGTTACTTGGATCGACGTTCTGGAACTGTATCCTGGTTCCAAGCGGCATAGTCACGTCCAGAGGACGGATATTGTTTGGAAGGTCCCATGGTATGTTAGGCTTGATTGGGCGCAGTGCTATAATTGTATCTTCCAGAGGATTCACCCTGAGGGTTTCCTTCCAGCCAAGTTCGTTGGGGTCTGGGGGCTTTATATCTCCGTTCAACTGCCCGATGCGGTTGATTACCTGCACATTGAACATGTGCCAGTGCATGGGATGCGTGTCCACGCTGTTGCTGTATATCCTCCATACCTGAGTGCCGTCAGCCAGAGTTCCTATCTGAGCAGCAGCGTTCCCGTTCTTGATGATCTCGGTTGGCGGGTCCCACTGGTTATAGGGAATCGGGTACCTGGTAGCAGGTAACTCCACTCCAAGCATTGTATAGAGACCGCCATACATTGGGTCAAAACCATCATTTATTGACTTTGGCGTCAGATTCATCGTGACGCTCGTGATCGAATTCACAGGCGTGAAGGTGATGTTGGTGTCAGCAAATCCCACATAGGTAGTATTATAATTCGCGTTAAAGGCTGTGCTGTAATTTGCCTCTGGAACGATGGGTTTGTCCTGGGACTTGGCATAAGCTATGGGCAGTGCGTTCGTCAGATTGGTCAGGTTGAAAGCGGGCGCAGTGCCAAGAGATGCACTGACACGGAATTGCATCAGAGTTCGAATGTTGGGACCGTAGCCTGGCAGCGTTGAAGATGCACCTCCAATTAAGGTATTGTCAGGATCATCAGTGAAGTAATCGTAGCGCACGTCAGCTCCAGTGACAGGCGTGGGCGCATCACTGTAGAGAATCAGCGTTGAATTGTCTGGAACTTGTGAGAAGTCCACGATGACATCAGCTCGCTCAGCCGGGTCAAGGAAAAGCGCTTTCTCCCTGACATTCAATGGTCCTATTATGGTAGTGTTGTTGTATAAAGTGTTGTTGTAATCAAAGCCTACTGGTCTATTGGGTATGACCACAGGTGCGGGCAGGAGTCCGCCTTCTGTTCCTACCTGGATCATGTTCGGACCTATCGAGGCTGGATCTGGCACGCCTCCAACCCTGCCGTCCAGTATAGAATATGGATTTATGGAATTACCTGTAGTAGTGTTCCAGCCTGAAGCGTTCACTGCCGCGCCCGGAACTGCAGGTACCATCGTGATTTCGGTACAGCGGCTTGGAGCAGGCGCAGAAGGTCCTTTGCATAGAGTGGGAACTGAATAATTGCTGCCTGCACTCACGATTGTCATATTGACAACTGTACCGTATGTCGTAACATTACTGACATTAAGATCTACACCTGCAGTAATATTGGCACCAGACCCTGCTGGTGTATGCCCCGGGATATCAAAGACTGTGACATTGGGAGCAGCAGTATAACCTGCACCTGCGCTCGTTATCGTGATGCCAGTAATATTGCCGTTAGCATCTACAGTTACAGCAGCAGAAGCCCCACTGCCATTCCCGTCGGTGCTATTAATCCTGACAAAAGGACCAGCAGTCGAGGCGTAATACAGTTGCAGGTTATAACCGCGGTCATTGGCTGCATCCAGTATCCTGAACCTGTACGCTTTTTGTCCTAAGTCGAGATATGGATATACATTACCGTTAACTACTGTGGTATCAACGAAAGCTTCTGGAACAATGGATGGGTTAGGCGTTCCGGGATTCTGTGGATTCTCTCCAGGTGGGCAGGTAAGAGGTGTAGGACATAAGGGGTTCGGGAGAGGTCCGAATTTTGCAGGAGATGGTGGGTTGACCCATGGACCATAGTCCCATCTGCCCATCGGATTTACCCCCATTACCCCACCCACTGAGAGAGCAGGATTTTGATTAGGCATATAAACATGTGGGAACCAGAGATCTGACCTGCTTGCGTTCAATGTAAAAGGCCAGGTTGGGTCCTCTTTTGCCAGTGTGGCACTGTCTGGCAGGAATGCCTTATCCTGGATAACCAGCGGGATATTGTCCCCCAAACCCGGGATTGTACCATTCGCTTCCAGCGCAGCTTCCACGCTGTCCCTCAGCAGGTAAGCCGCTGCAACACCAACATAGACATTGAGGCGTGTAATCCCGTAGGCATGGTCGTGGTAGAACATCAGCCTTGCGCTCTGCTGGTTTGTATAGTAGAATGTCATTGTTCCATTGGGTTCAACTCCACCATCCATATCAGGGACGAACTTCGTACTGACACCTCTGGGATAGGATGTATTTTCTCCATATGGAGTCGTCCACATGTCCTGCGAACCATCACTGATCCACGGCGTATTGCCGCCATGCAGATGGATTGTGGCTCTGTTCTGTGTGTAATTAGCACAGGTAGGGTCTATCGAAGAATCACAGGGTGTTCCGTTTGCATGCAAGGGACCAGCTCCCGCTCCCGCTATTGTGGTATCTACAGGGATGAAGAGGTTGCCTCCTGCGCCTGTTGGAAGGAAGTTGGTGAACTTGACGCGCACAGGTCGGTTCGTCTGAGCTAAGATCAGAGGTCCAAGGTAATGAGGTTTATCTACAGCAAAGACCTGCACGCCAGTAGCATTTGTAATGTTAGTGCCATTTGGCCACTGCAGTGGAATATGCTTGCTGGCGCTGGGAATGGCTGCAATCACAGGCGTCTCAATCTGCACATAGCCTCTCAATGTTGTCGGGTTCAGGTCAGAATGCATCTTCTCGGTATACTGAACCAGCCCGATTTCATAGTAATCAGATCCATTGTATGTGGTAGTATCTGCAGTTGCAAGGGGAATGTACTGACCAAGATTATTCGCGCCGAAAAGCGCCGCACCAGGCACATGGGCAGGCCCAACACCTGGCAGCGAGTCAACGAATTTCCTTATTCCACCTGAGACCGTCCCATCTGGATTGACGACAGGGAGCGGGCTATTGGCGTAGTTTGGTATCATGCCGAAGTAATCCGGCACGCCTGATGGGTTGAGCCCGGCTGCGGTTATTGCGGTTGCTGCAATGGACGGTGCTGCAATATGTGGTGTCATGCCACTGGCAATATGTCTTGCTGCTATTACCCTTTGAGAGTTTTTAATCTGCCTTATGCGTGTAATTTGAGCATTGAATGCTGCATTTGCACCCGCATGCTGACTCGATGCATCAACTACACCTGTGTAAGATGCATTGCAATCGGTGCAACCGCTCGCACTTGCATTGCTCACAATGCTGCTGTTCAACAGTAAAATTGTAAACAGTATTCCGACAATAAATAATATTCCCGAAATAGTGGTTACTAATTTGTTTTTCATAAATTTTTCACTCCTTTTTATTCAATCAAGATAATACTTAACTAACCCTGCTAAATATTATCTTCCAATTAGATTGTGTTTTTCGCTATATATATTTATCGCTTAAAATAATAATCATTATAATAGTGCTCATGATAATGTAAAATTTTTATTATTTAAAAATATAAAATAAAAAAAGTTCTCGCACTATATCTCATAGTGCGAGTAAAGTCGCTTATGGTATAGCTGTAATGGTCGTATTTCCACTGGTGTAATATTTTGCGGTAGCAGTTGCTGTTATTGTACCTGCTGTTTTGGGTTTCACACTTATTACGACGATACCTGTAGCATTGGTTTTTCCGCTCCCTTTTGCACTACCGCTCAGTGTAACTATTGAACCCAGTACTGGAGCGCCGCCGCTTGACACATTGAACGCTACCAGGGTCGGTATGCCAACTTTCACAGTTGTCATATTCGCAGTAACGTTCAGTGATGGCACAACAGCATTAAGGGTCGTATTTCCGCTGAAGTAGCCTTTTAAAGTAGCAGTTGCTGTTATTGTACCTGCTGTTTTGGGTTTCACACTTATTATGGCTATGCCTGTAGCATTGGTTATTCCGCTCCCTGTTGCATTACCGCTCAATGTAACTTTCGAACCTGCTACTGGAGTGCCATTGCTTGTCACATTGAACACCACATTGGTCGATATGCCGACTCTCAAAGTTGTTGGATTTGCTGAAATGCTCAGCCACTTCGGAGTGGCTACGCTCTTATTTATGCTCAGGGAATCGGCTGTCATATTCGGATAGCCGACTGCCGGGGGCGGGTACGCTGTTGTATCGCCCACAATGTTGGTGGCAAGTACACTGTAGTAATATTTCGTATTGCTCGCTACAGTGGGGTCATTGTATATCACTTTAGTGCCCTTTGAAGGTCCTGTTGTGGACGGCAGTATTGCTATGGTAGTCCACGGGCCTGAAGCGTTAGTTGCTCTCTGGATTGTCCAGTTGGTTTCGTCTGTGGAGTTGTCGGTCCATGTCAACTTAACATTTCTGTTAGATCCTACCGCTGTCAGGTTGGAAGGTGCGTTCGGTGTAACAACAATAGCCATTGGGCGCATTATCATCATCTCTTCATGGCCGAGTATATGACAGTGCCACACATATTCCCAGCCGAAGTTGACAAGATGGTTTGTGACATTGGCGGTCTGGTTTGTTGGGTCTATGTTCATAAAGCCACTCATATTTCCCATTATTCCCATCGTTCCGGCTGAGCCCAGCGGCGCAGTCACATCCAGCGGGCGGATATTATTGGGAAGTTCCCAGGGAATCGTTGGTATAATAGGTCGAACAGCAACGACCGTATCTTCCAGCGGATTCATCCTGATGGTTTCTCTCCAGCCGAGCTCATTGGGGTCTGGCTGTTTGATCATGCCATCCAGCTGTCCGATGCGGTTTATCACCTGCACATTGAACATGTGCCAGTGCATCGGATGTGTATCCACGCTGTTGCCATATACTCTCCAGATCTGGGTGCCGTCATTCAGCGTGCCTATGGGAACCATGACATCTGAGTTCTTTATGATCTCGGTTGGTGGGTCCCAGTGGTTGTATGGCATCGGCGTCCGTGTGGCAGGCAACTCTACCCCAAGATTGGTGTACAGGGTGCCGTGCAGAGCATCGAAAGCATCGTTTATGGACTTCGGCATCAGGTTCAGGGTTACGTTGCTGTTGGAACCTGCAGGCGTGAAGGTGATATTGGTATCGTTGAATCCCACATATGTGCTGTTATATGTCGTGTTAAAGGCTGTACTGTAGTTTGCCTCTGGCACAAGTGGCTTGGGCTGGGATTGAGCATAGGCTACTGGTAGTGCATTTGTCAGGTTTGTCATGTTGAAGGGTGGTGCAGTTGCAATTGACCCATTAACCCTGAACTGCATCAATGTTCGGATGTTGGGGCCATAACCAGATATTGTTGAAGGTGCTCCTCCAGTTATGGTATTGTCAGGACCGTCGGTGAAATAGTCATAGCGCGGGTCGGCTCCTGCGACAGGCGTGGGTGCATCGTTGTACAGGATCAATGTTGAGTTGTCCGGAACCTGGGAGAAGTCCACGATGACCTCGGCACGCTCAGCCGGATCAAGGAAGAGCGCTTTTTCCCTGACATTTATAGGGAATCCTGGTCCAAGGAAGTTCTTGTAGTCCAGGCCGACAGGTCTGTTGGGGATGACCACAGGTGCTGGCAGGAATCCGCCTTCAGTCTTGACCTGGATCATGTTGGGACCAATCGAAGCAGGATCAGGCACGCCTCCAATCCTGCCATCCAGTATGGCATATGGATTGGTGGCATTGCCAGTTGTGGCAGTCCAGTTGCCATTTGGATTTGTGTCATTGGCCGGGAATGCTGCCGCTCCGGGAAGCGCAGGTACCATTGCAATCTCGGTACACAGGCTATAATTCGGCGCAGCAGGCCCTTTACACAGGGTAGGTATGGAATAGTTGCTGCCTCCGTTTACAATCGTCAGATTGACAACAGTGCCGAAGGTCGTAATATTACTGGCATTGAGGTCAACAACTGCGGTAATAGTGGCGCCTGAACCCGCTGGAATGTGTGCCGGGGCATCAAAGACTGTGACATTGGGATTCGAGGTATAACCAGCGCCTCCGCTTGTGATAGTGTAGCCGTTGATGGTGCCGTTTGCATCTACTGTTAATGCAGCAGACGCACCGCTGCCATTGCCGTCAACTGAGGCAAATCTTGCAAAAGGACCGGCTGTGGATGCATAATACAGTTGCAGGTTGTAACCGCGGTCATTGGCAGCGTTCAGTATCTCGAATTCATATGCTTTCTGTCCTAAATTGAGATATGGATATGCATTGCCGTTTATTACCGTGGTATCCGCGAACGCTTCAGGCACAATGGACGGCAATGTGACACCAGGATTATATAAATATTCACAGGGCACGGAGCTCACGTTCATGCATGGATTCACGATTGCATTGTAAAGCGGGTTCGGAAACGATGTGTAATTTACTGCAGTAGGTGCAGGCGGGAACATCCATGGCCCATAATCCCATCTGCCCATCGGGTTTACATTCAGGGCAGCAGCAATGGCAGTCCCATTCGGAGTCGGCATATTCTGGTTTGGCATATAGACATGCGGGAACCACAGATCTGACCTGCTTGTATTCAACGCGAAAGGCCAGGTTGGATCCTCTGCAGCCAGCTGGTTGGCGTCTGGCAGGTATGTCTTGTCCTGAATCACAAGAGGAGCTTCATCTCCTGTAACTGGTACGATGCCATTGGCTTCCAGTCCGAGTTCCACAGGATCATCCAGTATATAAGGCCCGGCAACGCCTGCATAGACATTGAGGCGTGTGATTCCGTAGGCGTGGTCATGATAGAACATCAATCTTGCGCTCTGCTGATTAGTATAGTAGAATGTCAGTGTTCCATTGGGTTCTGACCCATTGTCCATATCAGGAACACTTCTCGTGGTTACACCTTTTGGATATTGCGTATTTTCACCTGCCGGGGTAGTCCACTGATCCTGTGTCCCATCACTGATCCAAGGCGTATTACCGCCGTGCAGATGTATTGTGCCCCTGTTCTGGGCATAGCATGTTGGAGGAGTAATTGGCTGGCTATTATTTGTGTTACAGAATATACCATTGGTATTTGGGTCGGTTGCATTTGGGCCTATCCCTGCTCCTATGACCGTGGTATCAACTGGAAGGAAGAGGTCTCCCCCTGCCCCTGTTGGAAGGAAGTTCGTGAACTTGACCCGTACAGGCGTATCCCTGTGCGCATAGATCAGGGGCCCCAAATAATGAGGATTATCCACGGCATAGACCTGGCCTCCTGTGGCATTCAGGACAGGCGTGCCATCAGGATTGATTAAAGCAATGTGTGCGCCAGGGACTTTCGCGGTTGATAACTGCACATAGCCCCTGAGTAATGTTGGTTTCAGGTCAGAATGCATTTTTTCTGTATATTGCACCAACCCGATCTCATAGTAATCGGATCCAAGATACGTGGTATTATCCGGCTGTGCAAGAGGTATGTACTTTCCAAGGTTATTCTGGCCGAAAAGTATCCTTCCCGCCGTAGCATTTGGTCCAACCCCAGGCAGCGAATCAACGAATTTCCTTATCCCGCCTGAGACCGTTCCGTTTGGATTAACAGTCGGAAGCGGGCTATTGGCATAGTTAGGGGTCGTACCGAAGTAATCCGGCACCCCGCCTGGGACGGCTGCAGCTATTACATCAGTTGCTTCGAGAGACTGTACCGTAGTACGCCGCTCCATACTATTAGCATTACGTATTGCTGCTATCCTCCTTTGAGCGTCTGTAGTCCGCCTTAAGCTTGTCAGAATATCGAATGCAGTATTTGCATTCGTCGGCTGGATGAACATTGATGCATCAACTGCCGCATTGCAATCTGTACAATCGCTCGCACTTGCACTGCTCACAATATTGCCGTTCAACAGTAAAATTGTAAACAGTATTCCGGCAATAAGTATTCCGGATGTAGTTGTTACTAATTTATTTTCCAAATTCTATCACTCCTTTTTACCCGATCAAGATAATATTTATTAACCCTGTTAAAATATTATCTATCGGGATATGTAATGCTTTTTGATTATATATATGTATTGTTTCAGAAGAATAATTATAATAGTGCTAATAGCGCTCATAATTATATATAAATTTGACCGCTGTGTATTAATTCATACCGTTAATATTATTTTAGTATAAGCACGTGTTAAATTACACTGATTTGACGATTAATCGAAAAGTTTAAGTATCTATACTCTGTACTTAATGACTAAGGTTTGTCTCGAAAGAGACGCCAGAAGATTAGAATATCTTCAGGAGGAATAATATGAATAAATATGCAAGTATGATGACCGCGCTCCTTGTCCTGAGCATGTTTGCAGGCGTTGAAACAGCCCAGGTTCAGGCTCAGGAAGTGGTCGTGAATGAGGTCGGCGCTCCTGCAATGCCTGCGGGAGACGTGCAGCTTGATAACTTCACAAAGCTGGATATCATGCCGCTCTATGGCAATATCAGATTGCAGCCAGGAGAGAGCAAAGAAATAACGGTCACTGTTAAGAACAAAGAGAAAAAAATAGTCAGCGTTAAGCCCAATACTCTAATAATGCCTTATGGTGGATATACTGTGGATAAAGAGTGGATAACAGTTACACCAGCAACCGCAGATATACCGGCAGGCGGCAGCCAGAAGTTCACAATAAAAGCTTCGGTGCCGCAGGATGCGTCCATAGGGAATACTGGTCTTCAGATTGCTTTTACTGATGAAGTAATACCTACGCCATATCCACAGCCATTCCCCAGCTATGTCCATACGTTCCAGCTCTCAGTCGAGATCTGGAAACCCCCCACGCTCCAGATAATGACGCCTTATTTAAGCGACCAGCTTGAGGCAGGGAAAGTATATAACTATGATATAAAGCTGAAAAATACCGGGAAAGAGGCTATAAGCATCAATCCAAAACTTGGCAGTGATAATAATATGTATTACGGCGGACCCGGACCATACGGCATGGCGTCTACGACATTGACCGATGATGCAATATCCATAACATCACCGCAGAGCATCCCTGCCGGAGCTACTGAAACTGTAAAGCTCAGCGTCAATGTGCCTGCTGATGCCGGTGGCTATTACAACGGTTATATAGACCTTGGATTAAGCGACCCCACTATCAATGAATGGGAATCAAGGATAAATCTTAATTTCAATATCTGGAAACAGCCGACCGAAGCCTTTGTCAAGAGTTTCAATCTGACAGAAACGACACCCCTCACCATCGAGGTAAGCTCAAACTACTACTATGGATATCCTGTTATAAAAGGTCAGGGATCAAATGCAAATGCACAGGAACCATCATTTGATACGACACTCGTAGGTCCTGGAGGGAAGAGCGAGCTAAAGGTCACAAAGACAGTAATAAAAGGGAACGTAAATATGGGAGGCAACGGCCCGCCATGGGAGGTTGACAGCGCATCCATATACCAGGAGATGGGAGCCCAGCACATAGTAACATATAAAGCAGACGGTTCGCCTGGCGAATGGAAGCTTTCGATTCTGCCCAGAAACACTCAGGGGTTTGACTACTCCATAACGATCGGAGGGTAACCCCTCCTTTTTTTACCCAGTTCAAAAGGAAGTGGAATAATGGCTGCAAAGATAAAATTTATAATCGGATTTATTGTTCTAATATTAGCCATTGGTATCGGACTTAGCTTGAGCCAGAAACAGTCTGATATAAAACCTTCGTGGGTGCAGGAGGTACGGTGGCATGATAAGCCAGGTGATGCTGCAAAGATAGAAGAACTGCTGTGGACGGAAATAATTCCGTATAAAACAGAATATGAACTGGTAAATATAAGCTCAAGTACAGAAGGCAAAGCTCTGCACCTGAAAGTGACAGCTACTGCAAAAGATACAGATAAAATAGACATCTATGATTTTGTATATGACGGTGAAGGATTACTTCTAACTGGTTATCTTCTTGAGGCGATACCTTCCCAGTATAGAAGCGAAGCGATCAGCATCGCTCTTGGGAACCAAGAAATCGCAGCTTCAGTTACAGGTGCAGGTGCTCCAACTGTACGTCGGATCTTGCCAAAGACCTCTCTAAAATTCTATGCGCCAAAGACACTGATGAGCGTAACATGGGAAGGGACTTCAGCGCTGATCGACCCTGATGAGCAAAAGGTAGTGCAGGTCTGGAAAGCAAGCGCACAGCAAGGCGCACAGCAGAGCAATAAAAACTAACGATTGTACTATTTCCCTCGTAAGTTATTTCACTTTTGACCGCATCTATCACCTGATTTTATGGCACTTGAATGTAAGGACTGCGAAGGCACAGGTTTCATCGTAATAAGCGAAAAAGAATGTCCTGACTGTAAAGGTTCAGGCAAGCAGAAATCTATAAGCCTTGATAAACTCTCTGAAAAAGACCTCGGTAAACTGATGGGGGGCGAAATGAAATGCACCAAATGCAACGGCACAGGCAGAGTATCAACCACAGAGCCCTGCAAAGCATGTGGAGGCAAAGGTAAGCTTTTCACACCCGAAAAGCCTCTTGTCCATGTGTTGGGTCCAGAGTGCGATACACGAGAGCTTGAGACAGGAAAGATATACGAAGGAAAAGTGCAGGGGCATGCGAATTTCGGTGTGTTCGTAGACCTGAATCCGCAGTTGCGGGGTCTTATCCGTTCAGGCAGCATCAATTTCGTTCCAGAGATCGGAGATCAGCTCTTTGTCGAAGTAAAGAACATAGCTCCAAACGGCAACATCGAGCTTGTCCCGCGTAATATTAAGGAGTACCAGATAATAGAAGTTGAAAAACAGCTTCCTCGCCGCAAGACCACAGAGCTTTCAAAATATGTCGGCAAACTTGTGCATCTCTCAGGTGAGGTAATCCAGATAAAACAGACCGGGGGCCCTACGATATTTACGATCTCTGATGAAGACGGGACAGTACAGTGCGCTGCTTTTGAGAAAGCAGGTGAGCGTGCTTATCCTGAGATAAAGTCAGAGACCATTGTAAGGGTGTTCGGTGAGCCTTCTATAAGAAACGGCGCACTGCAGGTTGAGATCCGTTCGATCAAGCAGTTGTGGGGAGGAGATGCTACAGGCATCAAAGAGATGATCGAATCTGCGATAGATAAACGCGCAGAACCTCATGATATCCAGTTCCTCGTGAAAAGCGAAGTGCTGGATAAGCTAAAACCAAGGATGAAGAGCGCAGCCAAACTCATCAGAAAGGCTGTTTTTAAATCCCGTCCGATCATTATAAGACACCACGCAGATGCAGACGGAATCACTTCAGCGATAGCGATAGAGCGCGCGCTTCTGCCGTTAATCCGTGAGGTCGGAGGCTCTGATGCAGATCGCTACTTTTACAGGCGTTCTCCTTCTAAGGCGCCTTTCTATGAACTTGAGGATGTGACAAAGGATCTCACATTCGCGCTTGAGGACCAGGAGCGCTTTGGTCAAAAAATGCCACTTGTGGTGCTGATGGACAACGGCGCTACAGAAGAGGATATGCCTTCGATAAAACAGGCGATTATTTACGGCGTGGATGTCATGGTCATAGACCACCATCATCCCGATGGAACTATAGATTCGATGGTGCTTGAGCATGTGAACCCTGCATATGCAGGTGGAGATTTCGGCATAACTACAGGTATGATAGGCACTGAGATCGCCCGTATGATCAATCCTGATGTTACTGAAGAGATAAAGCACCTTCCTGCAGTTTCAGCGGTTGGGGACAGGTCAGAAGCACCAGAGGCAGAGCTTTATAAGTCCATAGCAGCGGATAAATATAAGTCCTATCTAAAAGACATGGCTCTTGCTCTTGATTATGAGGCGTTCTGGCAGAGGTTCAGCGATGGGCGGGGGATAATGAATGATATACTCAATCTCGGCTCGAATATCAGGCACCAGCAGATAGTCAAATTGTTATGTGAGCAGGCAAATGCAGCGATAACAGAACAGCTTGAAGCCTCAATGCCCAACGTAAAGACGCAGAAGCTGCCAAACGGTGCTGTACTGAACGTGATTGATGTTGAGAATTTTGCCCACAAGTTCACGTTCCCTCCTCCTGGCAAGACGAGCGGGGAAATCCACGACCGCCTGTGCGCTAAATACAGCGGGCAGCCTGTGGTGACGCTTGGATACGGACCTGATTTTGCAGTGCTGCGCTCAAGAGGGGTGAAGATGAACATCCCTCAGATAGTGAAGGAACTGCGCAGCGAGATCAAAGGTGCAGGCGTGAGCGGCGGAGGTCATCTTGTGGTCGGAAGCATCAAGTTCGTAGAAGGTATGAGGAAAGAGGTGCTTGCAAAGCTTGCAGAAAAGATAGGAGCAGCGGGGACACAATAATGGCGTCACATAGACTAATCATCGGGGATTCAAGATGTATGAAAGAAGTGCCTGATGAGTCTGTTCATCTTATGGTCACCTCCCCACCTTACTGGCAACTGAAGGATTATGGAAATGGGAACCAGATAGGTTTCAATGATACATACGAGGCTTATATCAATAATTTAAATTTGGTCTTGAATGAATGCCGCAGGGTCTTGCATAAGGGTTGCAGGATGTGTATCAACATCGGTGACCAGTTCGCTCGTTCGGTTTATTATGGAAGATATAAGGTAATTCCAATAAGGACCGAGATCATCAAGTTCTGTGAAAGCGCAGGTTTTGATTATATGGGAGCTATCATCTGGCAGAAAGTTACTACCTGCAATACGACAGGTGGAGCCACGGTAATGGGCTCGTTCCCTTATCCAAGAAATGGAATCATCAAGTTAGATTATGAATTTATTTTGATCTTTAAGAAGTATGGTGAAGCTCCAAAAGCGAGTAAAGAAATTAAAGAACGATCAAAATTAACACAGGAAGAGTGGAATCAATATTTTACAGGACACTGGAATTTTTCAGGTGAAAAGCAAAATAAACATTTAGCCATGTTCCCCGAAGAACTGCCAAGACGCCTGATTAAGATGTTCAGCTTTGTGGGTGACACCGTGCTTGACCCGTTCTTAGGAAGCGGCACAACCTCTCTTGCGGCTCAAAAACTGAACAGGAGCTCTATTGGATATGAGATAAATGAGGATTTTCTTCCAACTATAGAAGAAAAACTTGGAATAAAACAAAGGACTATTTCTCAGGATGCAAGTTTTGAAGTAATCAAACAAGAAAAGTCAATAATAGATTTTAAAGAAGAAATCAACAAATTGCCATATATTTTTAAAGATCCGATAATGTTCGATAAAAAAGTTGATCTTAAAAAATTGAGGTTTGGATCGAAAATAGATACGTCTCCTAATGAAAGAGAAATATATTATACAGTAAAACAAGTGTTATCACCAGAGATATTGATGTTAGATAATGGATTAAAAATCAGGCTGCTGGGTGTGAAAGAGATATCAGACAAAAATGTGGATGCTATTAAATTTCTCAGTGATAAAACCCGCGGGCAAAAGGTATTTTTAAAATTTGATAATATAATATATGATGAGAAAAATAATTTGCTCTGCTATCTCTATTTACAAAACAAGACTTTTTTAAATGCCCATTTGATTAAAAATGGTTTAACAGATGTAGATACCGCATTTGATTATAAATACAGGTTTAAATTATTAGAATTAAAAGGAGGAAAAAAATATGAAGAGATCAATTTGGCTATGTGAAAGATGTAAGAAAAAGTGTGATTGTGAAGAAGGTGAAGGAGGAGTTTTTCTTACCG
>JAWOKW010000049.1:0-3554 GCA_033854095.1 Candidatus Methanoperedens sp.
AAAGAGACCATAAGGCAAATGAGCAGGTGTCTTGAGAGAGCATCAGATTTTATAGAGCTTGCCGTGGTACATCCCGGACACCTGTCCCCTCTCGGCACGCAGCTTCCTGAAATGGCATGGCGGCAGAATATTGAAGGATTGAGGGCGGTCTGCGATTTCGCTTCAGATCTGGGTATCAAAATCGGGGTTGAGAACATGGTGAACATGCAGCATATCTTCGGAAAACAGCCTGGCGAGATTCTGGGGATGATCGAGTCCATAGAGCGGGATAATGCCGGGCTTGTGCTTGATGTAGGACATGCGAACACAAACAACAATATTGATGAGTTCCTTGGAGACATAAGCAAGATAATTCATGTACATCTCCATGACAACAATGGCAGACATGATGAACATCTTGAACTTGGCAAAGGGAATATAAACTGGAAAAAGGTCATCAAGAAATTTGACGGATATAACGGCAGGTTCGTGACAGAAGCAAGGACTGTTCAGGAAGGAACATCCAGTTTAAAATATCTTCAGGCTCTTAAATAGACTTATGGAGAAAATTACCTTCAGGACAGAAGATGGAGTTAAAATCTCAGGGAATTATTTCAGATAGTTCAAGCTGATATTATGATATATCCAACTGGAACCCCAACCCGTGCTGAAGTAATTGCAGTCGCTTTATCTAAACTCAATATCAGACCCACTGACATATTTGCAGATATCGGATGCGGGAGCGGCTCTGTATCAATAAGCGCGGCAAGATGGGCAAAATATGTGTATGCAATCGACAACAGGGATGAAGCTGCTGATGCAGCAGTTGAAAATATCAGGGAGAGTGGACTTGCCAATATCTCGGTGTTAAAAGGCGAAGCATCTTCTCTGCTTTCTGATATAGATATTGATTGCGCATTCTTAGGTGGCAGTAAAAATATTGAACAGGTACTTGTGATATTGATGGAAAGAGTTCCAAGGTTCGTGGTCAGCGCGGTGAGGCTTGAGATAGCGGCTTTTGCGCTTGAACTTATGAAAAAAAATAACAGATTCAGAGAATTATTACAGGTACATATATCAAGAGGATGTGAGCTTGCAGGCGGTACGATGCTTAAAGCTGAAAACCCTGTGTTCCTTATAATGGGAGGTAAGTCATGTTGATCGGAGTGGGTCTTGGACCTGGAGACCCTGACCTTATGACACTGAGTGCAATAAAAGCATTGAAAGAGAGCAAAAAGGTATTTGTGCCAGGCAAACTTGCTGCTTTTCTTGTCTCACCCTATGCAAAAGCTGAGATTCTGGACTTCCCCATGATACAGGATAAGGAAGAGTTATCAAAATTGTGGGAAAACAATGCAAGAATCGTGGCAGATGAAGCAAGAAACGGGCTTGTCTCTTTTGCCGTAATTGGGGACCCGAACTTTTTCTCCACCTTTTCGCATCTTCGGCGAACGCTTCGCGAAAAATATCCGCAGATTGAGATTTCCACGATTCCGGGCGTGAGTGCAATAACAGCACAAGCAGAAAAAACAAATATGAGTATCGAGGGCTCGTTCATTGTAAGCGACGGCTCTCCTGTCAAAACAAAGCTCATCCTGAAAGCAACATCTCCAGAAAAAATAAAAAAAGAGCTATCAAAAGAAGGCTTTGATGAGTTCATCTATGCACAGCGGCTGTTCATGGAAAACGAAAAAGTAACCCTCAAACTCCCGCAAAAGGGTGATTACTTCAGCATCATTATAGCAAAACAAAACAAAAAAAGCAAAAAGGTGGTGTATTTTGTAGGCGCAGGACCTGGAAACCCCAAATATATCACAGTAAAAGGATGGGAGCTTCTTGAATGCGCTGACCTTGTAATGTACACTGGTTCGCTTGTGAACCCTGATATTTTAAATTATACCCATGGTAAAAAGATCAACAGCCATGGCATGAAACTTGAAAAAATCGTGGATGTGCTGTCAGAGAGTGTTAATCAGGGAAAAGTTGTTGTGAGGCTCCACAGCGGCGACCCTTCACTGTATGGAGCTATCGTAGAGCAGATAGACTGTCTGAACGAGCGCGGGATAGATATAGAAATCATTCCAGGTGTGACCTCGCTTTTTGCTTCCGCCGCTGCTTTAAAGGCACAGCTTACATTAAATGGGGTAACAGAGACGCTGATTATCACAAGACCTTCAGGGGTCACACTTCCGAAGGATTCAATCCATGAATTATCGCATCATAATTCTACGATGGCTATCTATTTAGGGACCCATAAGCTCAGGGAAATCATGGAAGAAGTGGCATATCCAAAAGAAACGCCTGCTGCTGTTGTATATCATGCCTCATGGGAAGATGAAAAAGTAATCCTCGGAACAGTAGGCGATATTGCAGATAAAGCTGCAGGAATCAATAAATCTGCAATGGTAATAATAGGGAATGTGCTTTCCCCCACAAACTACATGAGGTCGCATCTATATGGGTGAAGTTGCGATTGTTACACTGACGCACAACATTGCTGCCGCAGAAAAGATAAGAGATTTCACAGGCGGAGAAATCATTATATTTTCAAAAGATGCATTTAAACAGGCGTTCGAATACAAATCTATAATAGCCATAATGGCAACAGGGATAGCGGTCCGCAGCATCGCGCCTCTTATACGGGATAAGTGGAGCGACCCTGCAGTTGTTGTCGTAGATTCAGGGTTGAATTTTGCCATACCCATACTTGGGGGTCACCACGGCGGGAACGAACTCGCAGGGAAGCTTGCTTACTTAAAAATAGTCCCTGTGATAACAACAGCCACAGAATCGATGGGAAAACAATCTGCTGAGTCCATTGCAGATAAGTTGGGATGCAGGATAGTGAACAGGGAATCAACAAAGAAAGTGAACATTGCAATGCTGGATAGCGATGTAGAAGTTGTGTGCTTAAAGGGTCCAAAAATAGTTCTTGCGGATGATGACGTGGCTCTTCTAAAAAGATACGGACTTGTTGTTGGGATTGGAGCGAATAGTGGGGTCAGAGAAAGCGAGGTAATTGAGGCTGTTAGAAGTGGGTTAGCTGAAATCAATGCAGGTATCGATGATGTGAAATATTTAGCATCTGCATCACTAAAAGAAAAGGAGCGCGGTATCGTCGAGGCTGCATCATCATTCGGAAAGGAACTGAAGTTTGTACCGCATGAACGTATTAATTCGATCCAGGTTCCATCGATCTCAAAGGCGAAAGCCCTTGGATTGAATGGCGTGTGCGAGCCTGCTGCTCTGGCTGTGGCAGAAGAAAAAAAATTGCTGCTTAAAAAGAGGATATATGGAAATGTCACAATCGCAATCGCAAGGTAAGCTGTATATTGTCGGGATAGGTCCTGGTTCGGTTGAACATCTTACTGAAAAAGCTAAGAAGGCGCTGCTTGAATCTGAATACATCATTGGAAACGGCACATATCTTGATCAGGTGGCTGAAGTTATCAAAAACTCCAAAATAATAAGAAGCGGGATGGGTGGTGAGATAGAACGTGCTATGAAAGCGCTTGAACTTTCAAAAGAGCATGTCGTTTCAATAATCAGCGGGGGAGATGCAAATGTGTATGGAA
>JAWOKW010000050.1:0-15361 GCA_033854095.1 Candidatus Methanoperedens sp.
AATTTTAAACATATTTTTGAAGAGTTTCAAGATTCAACTATTGTGATTTCTTATGGTGATCCAGGCATCCCTTCTATCCAACAAATTAAAGAACTTTTATCACAATATAAATCAGATATATCCGTTAAGCGGACAGAGTATTCTTATAAACTTAATAAAAATAGCAATAGATTGTATGAAGTATAAATAATAGGAAAATAAGGTGATAGTAAATGGAACAACAATCTGCTGTCAAGATAAGTAAAGAAAACAAGCCTACAACAATTATTGGTACAATAATATCTGATGATGTTTCGCCCAGTTTTGAAGTCCTTAGATTCAAAGCAAAACATGATAAATATGTTACTCCAGGGGCACTTGTTGCTGTATCAGTTTCGGATAATACTTTTTTAGTTGCCAGAGTTACATCATCGCATGAACACAATCCACACGAATCATCTGACCGTGTTACTTTAAGAGATACAATGGGTATTAAACCAGATTACCCTGGGGAGGATTTATCTTTGACAATACATCGGCGATATCAGGCTGAAATAATAGATGAGGTCAAGGAAATAAATGGACATTATGAAATATCCCCTCCAGAGAAAATGCCAAAGTCGGGTTCAGATATTTTTATTCCGCCAAGAGAAGTTATCATGAATATCATGGGTCTAGAAAACGATCCCAAAAGAAGTTTGAATATAGGTACTCTTGCTATTTCATTGGCAGAAGAGGAAGAAATACCTGTAAAAATTAAAAGGGAGATTATCCAAAGGCATATATTTATTGGTGGTACAACCGGTGGAGGAAAATCGTATGCTGCAAGAGTTATTGCTGAAGAAATCCATAAGCATGGAATTCCAATTATATTCTTTGATACTCAATATGAATTTGCTCCTCTGACTGAGGCATTAGGTGGCAAGGTGGTAGTTCCAGGAAAGGATTATTGGGTTAAATTATTTTCATTAACAGAATCAGAGTTGTTAAGTTTAATCCCTACTATAACTCATGAACTGCATGTGTCCCTTTTAACAAAAGCGTTTTTTACACTTAAAGAAGGAAGACCAACAGGTATCTCTCAAAGAACACTTTCATCTGGCTCAGAGAGAGGCGACTTTGGAATTAATGAATTATCGCAGACGCTACAACAAATTGGCCCAAGCATGGAAGCAAAACAAAATACTATAGACATGGTCGTAGGTAGAACTCGTTATTATCTGGGTAGTTATGATTTTCTTGGAGAGGGATTCAATTGGCAAACCATCCTAAAAACCAACTCTGTAGTAGAGATTAATTGTAAAGATTTTGGCAGGCACGCTCTACAACTTATTCTCGCTTCAACATTGAGGGAATTAACTGAATTGCGCAAAAAAAGAAAAATAAAACCATTTGTTATATTGGATATGTTTAGTGGTGAACCAGACTGGGATAAAATAAAGATGCATATTAATGAAAATGTATTGGGGGATTTTTTTATTGAAAAAATCTCAGTCCCCCCAGACATTGATTTATGGGGTGAGGAATTTCCTTTGCGTATAAGCGCTTGTGATGCAAGCCAGCATAGATTTAAATTGAGAACACCTTTCAATATCAATTTTTCATCTCCTGTAGTTGTAAATAATTCTGCTGGTATCCTAAAAGAAAGAGGTACAGAAAAACCAAAATGGAAACATATTGCTGTGCCAAAAGATACTAAAGATTTTGAAGATTGGGTTATTGTAGGGTTCAAAGATTATACAGAATTAAATGAAAATGACTATGAATGGGCTACAAAATCCGCCATGGATGTTGGTCAGTTTTATGTTGAGGAAACATATATTTTCCCTTACGGTGGAATGAAGCTTAAACCAGATATCCATTTTAGAGACGGCCGTGTTTTTCCTCAAGATCATGCAATGAACTGTGGATTACAGAATAGACATGGTGAGTTAACTCGTGAAGCAATATATCGCATGACGACAACACTTAGAAAAGCAAGAGAATTAGGCATCATATTTTGTGGCGTTGCGAAGCAGGTTAACCTGAAGTTGTATAGTACAATAGTCGATTGGTATATAAAAAGAAAAATGGGTGAGGAGAACTGGAATATCACAGGTCACATTTTAAGCGACAGCGAAGCTATGCGCAGAATGCTATGTAGTGAGGTTTTTGAGGCATCTACTTTCAAAGAAATATATATCACCTGCCCAATAGTGAGGTCTTTTTATACGACATCAAACCTTAACAGGCGAACAGATAAGCAAGTTATCAATGATCTAAACTCTTTGGGAAATATTTACCATAGCCGTAATCTGACTGCAAAAAATATAGCCGAAGAGGCAATGAAATACAAGATTGCAATGTTTTTCGTAGGTCATTCTATGACTCCTGAAGTTTATAATTGGCTATAGATTGGGCATCTAAAACAAATGCTGAATTTATTAAGCTTAAAAATCAATTATTTTAGCCATGTTGTTAAATCAAAAGGTGTTCTCATGAAAGTCAGAGTCCTCGCAACCGGTACCTTTGATCTGCTTCATCCAGGTCACCTGCTCTATCTTTCAGAAGCAAAGGCGCTTGGCGATGAGCTTTATGTGATCGTGGCAAGAGACTCGATGATAAAGCACAAGCCAAAGCCCATAATCCCAGATGTGCAGAGGCTTTCAATGGTGCAAGCGCTTCGCATGGTGGATAATGCTGTGCTTGGGAGCGAGCATGATATGTTTGAGCCTCTTTACCAGATAAGACCAGATATCATAGCGCTTGGCAAGAACCAATTTTTTAAAGAACATGAACTTGAGGCTAAATTAAAAGCGCGCGGTATAGAAGCAAAGATTGTGAGAATCCAGGCATTTGAGCAGTGCGAGCTTTGCAGCAGCGCAGCGATTATACGCAGGATTACTGAAAAAATTAAATTTAACAGTTTATGATCAGTACTCTATTTTTTATACTGAAAATATTTAAATATTATTAACCCACCAGTAGGCTGTCGTTTACCATATAGGAGGACATATGCGACAGATAGCAATATACGGAAAAGGTGGAATCGGTAAGTCCACAACGACCCAGAACCTTACCGCTGCGCTCGCCTCGATGGGCAAGCGTGTGATGCAGATAGGCTGCGACCCCAAGGCAGATTCGACCCGGATGCTGCTGGGAGGAAAAGCTCAAGCGACTGTGCTCGACACCATGCGTGACAACGGTACGGGCGGAGTGAAGTTAGACACTGTAAGACACATCGGCTATGGCGGTATAAAGTGCGTCGAAGCAGGCGGTCCTGAGCCAGGCGTTGGATGCGCGGGCAGAGGAGTGATTACAGCGATAAAATTGCTCGAGGAACTTGGAGCATATAACGAAGAGCTGGATTTCGTCTTCTATGATGTGCTTGGCGATGTCGTCTGCGGAGGCTTTGCCATGCCTATACGTGAGGGCTATGCTAAGGAGATATACATCGTGGCATCTGGCGAACTCATGGCTCTCTATGCAGCGAACAATATCTGCAAGGGCATAGTGAAGTTCGCAGAGAACGGCGATGCAAGGCTTGGCGGAATAATATGCAACTCGCGCAATGTGGACAATGAACTTGAACTCCTGACCGAGTTCTCAAAAAAGATAGGTTCACAACTGCTCCAGTTCGTGCCGCGGGATAACATTGTGCAACGTGCAGAAATAAACCGCAAAACCGTGATCGACTTTGACCCATCATGTAATCAGGCAGAGGTTTACCGAACCCTTGCGAAGAATATAATCGAGAACAGGAATTTCGTGATACCAAAGCCCATGCCAATGCAGGAGCTTGAGAACATGATGGTTGAATTCGGTATAGTTGAGAGGTGAGAACATGAAGATGATTCGTGCAATAATCAGACCAAACAAGGAAGAAAAAGTCGTGGAGCACTTAGAAAAGGAAGGGTTTTATTCCCTCACCAAGATGAACGTGTTCGGGCGTGGCAAGCAGAAGGGAATCAGGGTAGGGACGGTATGTTATGATGAACTGCCCAAGGTGATGCTGATGCTGGTCGTGGAAGATGCTGATGCTCCAAAGGCTGTGAACATCATCCAGAACAGTGCGCGTACAGGTAACATCGGTGATGGCAAGATATTTGTGACCGATGTTTCAGAGGTGTACACTGTGAGGACTGGAGAATCAGGATTATAGGCTTGAAAGACAGAATTTTCAAAGGTGAAATTATGAAGGAAGTTATCGCCATAATCCGCAGGCACAGGCTTCAGGAAACAAAGGCAGGTCTTCTTGGTATCGGCATCCCTGCCCTTACAATGGTAAGCGTAGAAGGCAGAGGAAAACAGAAAGGATTGCCGGGCTGGAATTATGAACTTGACCCAACCCTCACAGAAGTGGAAGAGAAAAATACGGGCGCAAGCATGCGCTTTATCCCAAAGAGGATGATCTACACAGTGGTAGAGGATGATGATGTCCCAAAAGTGGTGGAGACCATAATCAGAACAAATCAGAGCGGGCACATAGGAGATGGAAAGATATTCGTGTGCCCTGTTGAGGATACCGTCAGAGTGAGAACAGGAGAGAGTGGAGAACAGGCATTGAAATAAAAGGAGTAAAAATGACAACAATATTACCACAATGCGACGTACCTATACCCCAGCGCCAACCGCATATCGTATGCCATGATCCCAGGAACGTGATATTGCCCATGTGCAATGTCCAGACAGTACCCGGTGACATGACGGAGCGAGGATGCACGTTCGCAGGCTGCCGAGGCGTAGTTGGCGGTCCTGTGAAGGATGTGATACAGCTTGTTCATGGACCCATAGGCTGCGCGTATTATACATGGGGTACAAGGAGAAATCTTTCAGACACAAAGCTGCACAGGAAATACTGCTTTTCCACGGATCTGACAGAGGACAGCGTAATCTATGGAGGCGCAAAAAAGCTCTATAATTCCATAATAGAATCCCATGAACTTTTCCCTGAGGCAAAGGCAGTTTTCGTATATTCCACATGCGTTGTCGGTCTGATAGGCGACGATACCGAAGCTGTTTGCAGGCAGGCTCAGGAAAAGATAGGAAAGCCTGTTGTGCCCTTCCACTGCGAGGGTTTTCGCGGTGTGAGCCAGTCCCTAGGGCATCACATAGCCAACCGCACCATCTTCGAAAAAGTGGTAGGAACAGAGGAACCGCAAACCCTGACGCCCTACGACATGTGTATCATCGGTGAATTCAACATCGACGGCGATGCCTGGATAATACGTCCGCTTTTTGAACGCATGGGCGTCAGGGTTCTTACAATTTTTACAGGGAACTCACCTTATCACGACCTTCCAGTGATGCACCGCGCTAAACTGAACATCGTGCAGTGCCAGAGATCCTCAACATATATCGCCAAGATGATTCAGGACAAGTATAACATCCCGTATATCAATGTGTCCCTGTTCGGCATGGCACAGATCGCAACGGCTCTTCGCGATGTTGGAAAGTTCTTCCATATAGAAGAGAACGCAGAGAACGTAATAGCAGAAGAGCTTGCGAAGTACCAGCATAGGATCGATTACTATAGAAAGAGGCTTGATGGGAAGAAATGCTTTATATACCAGGGAGCGCCTCGTGCATGGCACTGGATCGAGCCGATGAGGGAGCTTGGCATTGAGACCGTGCTCACAGCCACCACGTTCGGTCACAGAGATGACTATGAGAAAATCATAGCGAAGGTAAAGCCAGGACATATATGCATCGATAACCCAAATGCACTTGAGTTAGAGGAATACTTAGTCAAGCTCAAGCCTGATTTCTTCATCGCGGGTTTGAAGGAAAAATACCTGACATACAAGCTTGGAATTCCTTTTGTTAACGGTCACTCATACGAAGAAGGTCCATATGCTGGATTTGAGGGTTTCGTGAACTTTGCAAGAGATATTGATGTTGCTGTCAACAGCCCTGTGTGGAAGTTCGTAAACCCCGCATTTGCGGGGATTAAGGAGGTGAGATAGATGGTAAGAAGTGTCACGATCAATCCCCCAAAGATGTGTCAGCCAATGGGCGCGATACTGGCGTATATGGGGGTACACGGTTGCGTTCCTTTAGTGCATGGCTCTCAGGGATGCAGCACGTACCCCCGCTATAATATTGCAAGGCACTTTCGCGAATCTGCTGAGGTCGCTGTTTCTTCGCTCTCAGAGGACGCTGCTGTGTACGGCGGAGCAAAGAACCTGACAGAAGCTATAAAAAATATCAGTTCAAGGCTTTCGCCAGAGGCGATAGGCATCTGTACAACGTGCATGAGCGAGACCATTGGAGATGATGTGAAATTGATAGCAAAGAAAGCGCTGCAGGGTGAATCAGTAAAGATCTTTCCGGCATCTACGCCGAGCTATGTTGGGACACATCTCACAGGCTATGACAATGCCCTGCGCACGCTCGTGGAAACATTAGCAGTGAAGGGCGAGCCAAACAACAAAATAAACATCATCACTGGTGTGATCAATCCCGGTGATATCAGGGAAATAAAGAACATGCTGCGCTTACTGAACGTGAAGAGCATATTCCTGTCGGACATTTCGGATACACTTGATTCGCCCATACTGCCAGGAGGGCACAAACCCCTGCTCCCTGAAGGCGGAACAAAGCTTTCTGACATTGCAGATTCTGCAAACTCGCTTGGCACAGTAACGATATGCAGGACAGCAGGTTCTGCTGCTGTGTATCTCAAGAACAGGTTCAATGTACTTGCTGTGCTTGACCCTGCACCCATAGGCGCGGCGAACACAGACAGGTTTGTGCAAAATATCAGCAGCCTCTGCGGAGCTCAAATTCCTCGTGAGATCGTGATTGAGCGGGGACGCTTGATAGACAGCATGGTGGATGTGCATCACTATATGTTCGGCAGGAAGGTTGCGATATTCGGAGACCCCGATATCGTCTCGGCTATGGTGCGCTTCTGTGCCGAGGCAGGCATGAACCCCACGGTGGCAATGACCGCAACAAGGCAAAAAGATTTTGCATCTGATATCAAGGCTGTGAATGGCGAGTACAGGACTGATACACAAATATTGGAGGGTACCGATCTATATGAATTCCATGAAGTCGTGAAAACCCACGGCGCTGAGCTTATAGTTGGCAATTCAAAGGGCAAGGACATAGCTGATGATGAGAATGTGCCTCTTGTGCGTGTTGGATTCCCTGTGTATGACCGTGTCGGCACATACCGCTATCCAATCATGGGCTACAACGGCTCGATATACCTGCTTGACCAGATGACAAACGCGATACTTGGGCACAAGTACGACCCGAACAAGCTGCACCAGTGAGGCGAAACTATGGAATATGTAACAGGAATAACAGCTTCTGGCGGAAGCTGGGTTCCAACTTTCGTGGTCAGAAGCAACATAAACAACTGCGGGTGCTGCGGCAAGTGCTTCAAGATATGCGGACGCAGCGTGTTCGAGTACATTGATCATCCCAACAGCGATGACCTGTGCGGCGCAAAAGTGATGACAGTGGCGCATCCAGAGAACTGCATCGGCTGCGGTGCCTGCGCGCGAGGATGCCCGAAAAAGAACATCGTGTGTGAGCCAAAGGTCAGGGTTGGATAAGATAAATGTCAAAAATAAGCCACATCCTCCTGAAAAACCCGGTGGTGATTCCCACCGGGACAGCACTTATTGAGGCTGCTCGACTTATGAAGAAGACTAAGGTTACGAGTGTGCTTGTGAGCAGGAACGGCAGGCTTGCCGGCATTATTTCTGTGGAGGACATCATGAGCAGAGTTGCGGCTGAAGGTGATATGATTATTGAAGTGGATGAAGTTATGCACTCGCCTGAACTTACAATTGATTCGGAAAAATGGCTTACAGATGCCATTACAATGTTCGAGCGATTCAAAGCAACGCATATAGCAGTGGTAGAGAATGGAGAAAAAGTAGGCATTATCAGGGCTGAGGATATGCTGCACACGTACAGGTTTGACAGAGAATGTAGTTATAATTTAAGAACTTGACTATATATCAAAGGCGCATACTGTCCTGAAATACGGCGGGACTAAAATGAGAAGAAAAGATAAAGAAATCAAGGATAAGAAAGAAATAGAATCCATAATAAACAGATGCGATATTTGCAGGATTGCCCTTTGTGATAACAATTCCCCATATATTGTTCCTGTCTGTTTTGGTTATTCTGAGAATTATCTGTATTTTCATTCAGCCAGAGAGGGTAAAAAAATAGATATTATTAAAAAAAATAATAATGTTTGTTTTGAATTTGATATTTATGATGGACCAATCGAATCCGAAAGTCCATGCAATTGGGATATGAAATATTACAGCGTTATTGGGTCTGGTGAAGCTTTTTTTATCGACGACTTCCAAGAAAAAACGAAGGCGTTATATATTATAACTGAGCACTATTCAGGCAATTCATCTGAATTTCAAAAAGATTCAGTTGACAACGTAACAGTCATTAAAGTTGAAATAAAGAATATTATGGGGAAAAGATCAGGACATGGCTAAAAAACAAAGAGAGTTTGTAGATAAGGATCATCAAGTAATGGACGCCTACTATAGTATATGCAAAAAATATAAGCGCAGTAACGCAAAATTCATAAAAAGACGATTGGAAAAGTTGATCGAGAAAGACCCAGATTTTTTAGATCCGTATTTATTTATTTTTGAGATACTGGAGGATGAAGGCAATTTATCTGAGGCAGAGAAAATATTAAACGAGGCTTATGAAAGAGCACTGAGATTGATAAGAGATAAAGAAGGTAACTGGCCTGATGTGTTAGAATGGGGATGGTTAGAAAACAGGCATATCATAAGGACTATTTTAAATAAAGCCCTTTCACTGTGGAAAAGCGGGGAAACGGATAATGCTCTGGATTTACTCAGAAAATTGTTGAGAACCAACCCTAGAGATAACGTGGGGGCACGGGATTACATTTTAGCAATCCGGATGAACATGAGTTTTGAAGGATTTGAAAAGCGTTTTAATAAAGGCGGTTATTATGATTCTGAATTAACCGAATGGTTTGATAAAAATTATAAGAAATTCACAGACGAATTTGATTGGTGGGAAAAGGCAGTTGAAGAATAGTAATATAGGAGAAAAAACGATGAAACTCCATTCCCTTGAACATGAACCCTTTGAAGGTTTAGCAAACATAGAAGTCTGGGCAAAGAACAGAGGTCACAGCATCACACAATCGCTGCTCTACAATAACGAAGAACTTCCGGACATGAACGACTTTGACTGGCTGTTTATCATGGGCGGCTCGATGAATATCTACGAGGTAGATAAATACCCATGGCTTGCAGAAGAAAAGAATTTTATCGCTAAAGCCATTACGAGCAAAAAAATAGTTCTGGGAGTATGTCTTGGCTCACAACTGATCGCCGACGTTCTTGGTGGAAAGGTAAGCAAGAACAGGTACAAGGAAATCGGCTGGTTCACGGTCTCATTGACCACAGATGCGAAAAACTCCCCGGTTTTCAGGAATTTACCCGGTAAATTCACAGCATTTCACTGGCATGGCGATACATTCAAAATACCGCCCGGTGCGGCAAGAATAGCGCAAAGCGCTGGATGCGTCAACCAGGCATTTGAATATGGAAGCGTGATAGGATTGCAGTTCCATATTGAATATTCGGCTGAGAGCATCAATCTCATGTTACAGAACTGCGGCAATGAACTCGTGGATGGTAAATACATACAGAAACCTGATGAAATCATATCGCAGGTAAGCAATGCGGTGGAAACGCAAAGACTACTGGACATGCTGCTGGATAATATTGAAAAAATGTGGGGATGACTTCAATTGATGCGGTTGCCATGGGGTGCAGGGATGTATAAGGGATTTCTTATATTATTGATCATTCTGCCGTTCATATTCGCTTCAGGGTGTGTGCAGAATAAAAAAGATAAAACCCAGGAAATCACTGTCTCAGCAGCGATAAGTCTTCAGGATGCATTAAAGGATATAGGGAGCGAATTTCAAAAAAAACATCCTGAAGTTAAGATATATTTTAATTTTGGCGCATCAGGAACGCTTGAAAAACAAATTGAGCAGGGGGCTTCTGTGGACGTCTTTGCAAGCGCTTCGCAAAAGGAAATAGATATGCTGGAAGAAAAGGGATTGGTACTCAACTCGACCAGGAAGAACTTTACAAGAAACAGGCTTGTCATTGTCAGCCCTTCTAAATTGACGGTCGAAGGGCTCAAAAATGTGAAGAGAATCGCGATTGGAGACCCCAAAACAGTACCTGCTGGCAGATATGCCATGGCGTTCCTTGAGAACACAGCAGCATATGAAGCCTTGAAGCCAAAACTCGTTTTTGGAGAAAACGTTCGACAGGTGTTAGATTACGTGGAGCGCGGAGAAGCCGATGCAGGGTTTGTTTATTTCTCTGATACTTTAAGGAGTAATATGACAGTCTCAGGAATAAATGATACTCTGTACCCGCCTGTAGTTTACCCGATCGCTGTTATACATGACAGCCAGAATTTAGAGACATCAAAACAGTTCATTCAATATATCCTGAGCGATGAAGGACAAACCATTTTACATAGATATGGTTTTAATTAATGTATATAGTATGGATTATTCTCCTCTTGTTCTATCGCTGTGGGTATCTCTTGTAGCCACATCTATAATAGCCGTATGCGGCGCATCGATCGCATACATACTGGCAAGAAAGCGGTTTTTCGGAAGAATGCTGTTTGACGCTGTCATAACGCTTCCCATGATACTTCCTCCAACAGTTACAGGATACTATCTCATCATACTCCTTGGAAAAAATGGGATTATTGGGAATTACATATACAAACTGACTGGCTGGACCATAATGTTCACATGGCAGGCTGCTGTTATAGCCGCAACTATAGTTGCAATCCCTATAATGATAAAATCTGCAAAAGCTGCCATTGAATCTGTTGATATAGAGTATGAGAAAGCCGCATTCACTCTTGGCAAGTCCGAAGTTGAGACGCTCTTCCTTGTAACCCTGCCTCTTGCGAAAAAAGGATTGATCGCTGGTCTTATTCTCAGTTTTGCAAGGGCTCTTGGAGAATTCGGAGCTACGATAATGGTGGCAGGAAATATCCCGGGCAAAACAAGCACGATGCCGCTTGCTATTTACAGCGCAGTCCAATCAGGTGAGGATCAGCTCGCTACCATGCTTGTGATTATACTGACAGTTGTTTCCATAGCAATTATATATATTACAATCAGGATGACACGGTCGGATTTATATTGACTGGCTTACAAGTAAATATATTCAAAAAAATAACGAGCAAGAATTCAAATGAGTTCACGCTGGATGCAGAATTCAAATGCCGTAACGAAATGATTGTTCTATTCGGCCCTACAGGAGCAGGGAAGACCCTGACCCTTAACTGCATAGCAGGGCTTGAACATCCAGATTCTGGCTATATAAGTGTAAATGATACCATATATTTTGATTCTGAACAAAATATCAACGTCTCACCACAAAATAGAAAAGTTGGGTATCTCTTTCAGAACTATGCTCTTTTTCCCCATCTCACGGTTGAAGAAAATATTATGTTCGGTTTGCGTTCCAAAAAAGATGTGAAAGAACAGATGCTGGATATTTTCGAAATCCACGGTCTTGAAAAAAGATATCCTTCGCAGTTGTCAGGAGGACAGCGCCAGAGGGTTGCACTGGCTCGTGCGCTGATAACGAATCCAAAAATACTCCTTCTTGATGAACCATTTTCATCTCTTGATTATACTACAAGGGTGAGACTGAGGCGAGATTTAAAAAAAATCAGGGAGATGATTGAAATACCAATTATTCTGATCACACACAATCCTGTTGAAGCATATACGATGGCAGACACGCTTATTGTTTATAAATACGGGGGAATAGAACAGATCGGGCAGCCAAAGGAGATTTTTAATAAACCAAGAAGCGAAAAAGTGGCAAGGCTTGTTGGAATAAACAATATTTTTAAAGGAAAGATCTGCGATGTTCTTCAAGACGAAATCGTGATACAAAGCCTGGAAAAAATAACCGCGCCACAGGTACCGGGCCTGGAAATTGGCGACGAAGTTACCTGGTGCATCCGTTCGGACCAGGTAATGGTACTGCGAGAAGATATGCCACTTGGTAAAGCTGTGAAAGAAAATATTTTTTCAGGGAGGATTTCTGAAATAATTCCCAAAGGCATGTCATATTTACTTTTTATTAATGGAGAGCTTAATCTTGAAATTGAAATGCCAGTGCACGCTTTTGAACGCCTTTGCCTTGAGGTAGGGAAAATAATCAGAATCTCATTGAAAAAATCTGAAATACATATCATAGAAAACGATATGCATTAAATCAATCAAGCTTTTTTAACTCATTATCAAGTGCTTCCTTGGACAACGGTATATAGCCTGTCTCATCCACATACTTTTGTCCATCTGTGAGAACCCATCTGATGAATTCGGCGGTGATTCCTGTAGGCTTTCCTTTGGTCACAAATAATTCGACCCTTGCTGGCGGGCTGGGGAAGACACCGCTTTTAATGGATGCGATTATTTTCTCTTTCGTGCTTATATTTTCATCAGTATCAACAATGCCATTCCTATTCACGTCAAATGGTATTATCTGGATGCCTGATACAGGCTGCCCAGTCTTCATATCAAAAGCATAGTTGTAATTGTTATATCCTATGCCAAAGGGGTCTTTTTGCACTGCAGCAAGCAGTCCTGGGTCGCCGTAAACGCCTGTGCCTTTGAGATTCTCCTGTTTACCGCCGAGGTACTTTGCCCATATCTCGGATGCACCTGATGCATCGCTTCTCGTATATACATGTATTTCCTGTTTTAGTTCAGGTCTTCCTGCAACATCGCCCCATGTATTCACAGTCCCGTTCAGGAAAATAGCCGCAAAGGTCTCTTTTTTAACACCTTTGCTCAATAGATCATTAAGCACAGGGTTCTTGGCATTGACCGTGGCTATAACTGCATCCCTGGTCACACCGATTGAATATGCACCCTTCTGAATCTCAGAGGGGTCAACATCTCTTGAAATCATGCCGATATCAACAAGCCCACCAAGAGTATCAGACATACCTTTACCAGCGCCGCCTGCTGAAATCTCAACTTTCACCCTGGGGTGCAGTTTCTGAAATTCCTCGCCCCAACGCACAGCCATGGGATACAGGGCAAATGCGCCCGATAGCGTTATAGTGCCTGAAAGTTCCTGGGAGTTTATAGCAGGTTGCGAAGATGTAGCAACAGGTGTTGAACCGCCTGTGGGGACGGTTGCGGAAGGCACAGTTTGTGCTTCAGTTTTAGGAGGATTACCGATGCATCCTGATAATAATGCTCCGATCAGAGCTATAATAAATACAATCGTAATAATTTTTCCTTTCATAAATTCACCTCAAATTGTTCAGAATAGTCTTAATCTATAAATATGCAGAGAAATAGGCGATAATTGTAAAGATAGTTACAAAATCCGAATGATTGCGGCAAAGAATACAACTAATTTTAATTTCTACAGCTCTATCAAAACAAGCTCGAATTTAATGCCCATGCAGGATTGACAGAATTCCAGGAATTCTTTTGAATTAACAGACATTTCATCGTAGAGGGATTTAGATATATAAAAAATAATATGAACCTTTCCGGGATTCTCTGCAATTCTCTTTTTTATCTCGCCGTGAAGTTCCTCGAAAAGGCTTACGAGAGTCTTGAAGTTAGTCCTTCTCAGGATACGGATTCTCCCCACTCCTGCCTCATCTACCCAGATTCGATAATTAGCGGTTTTCCGAACAAAAACTTCCCTCTCATTCATAGTATACCCTGGCTTCTCTTACTGGATTCTATATCCCATTTGACTTCTTCAGCTAAAGACCGTCTTCCAGCAGCAATTACATCGAGCTGTTCATAGAGATCTTAGTTTTTCTTTTACATAGACTTGACATATTTCACCGCACCTCCCTTTAACTGAAGATCTATATATCCTTGAATATACAGGCAGATTTTGTCACTATTTAAACAAAGCCAGAATCGCCAGGACAATAATTGCCGTAAGGATTAAACATTTGAATAATAGCCATTATCGTATAGTTTCAGGGATAAACCATGAGATTAGAAAATTTTAGTCCTGATAAGATTGAAGGATTTTCACCATCAATGAAACTTATTATCAATATACTTGAAAATCGAGGGCCCCTGACTCAAAAAGAAATAGCAAAAGTTACTCGGCTTCCTGTAAGAACAGTACGTTATGCTTTAAACCGATTAAAAGATGAAGATGTTTTAGAAGAGAAAGAATATTTCCAGGATGCCAGACAGTGCCTGTATCAGATGAAATGCTGAAATTTAGCTTTCGATGCTCTCAGTATCTCGATGAACGTCTCCAACCTTGCCTTAGGAAAAGTATAATATGTAAAAAGCTGTTATCTACCCCCGCAGCCCGGTAGTGTAGCGGTCAATCATGCGAGGCTCTGGACCTTGCGACGTAGGTTCGAATCCTGCCCGGGCTACTTTTAATTGTTGTGGAGGGCAGCAGATGACAGACTACTACAGTAAGACAGCAGATACAGTTCTCGACGAACTTAAAACATCAATGCAGGGACTTACAGGCAGAGAAGCTCATCTACGTCTCCAGAAATATGGGGAGAACAGGCTTCTTGAAAAAAAGAAAAAAACCAGAATTGAATTTTTTCTTGAACAGTTCAAGAACTATCTGATATTGATTCTTCTGTTCGCTGCGCTGGTAGAAATATTCCTTGGAAAGTATACAGAGAGTGTGGCAATAATCGCAGTCCTGCTGATCAATGCAGTGCTTGGCTGCACGCAGGAATACAGGGCGCAGACCTCGATAGAGGCACTGCGAAGGATAGCAGCTCCGAGATCCAGATTACTGAGAGATGGGGTGCGTATACAGATAGAAACAGCAAAGCTTGTGCCGGGCGACATGATATTCCTGGAAACAGGCGATAAGGTACCTGCTGATGCAAGGCTGATAGAGGCTGTGAACCTTAAGACGCAAGAATCCTCGCTCACAGGGGAATCAGTACCAATAGAAAAAACCTCAGACGCACTTTCACATGACTTACAGGTAGGCGAGCGCAGGAACATGGTGTTCTCTGGAACAATAGTCGTAAATGGACGAGGGACTGCTGTGGTAACAACCACGGGAATAAATACAGAAATAGGAAGGATCGCAGAGTTTATCCAGTCAGGAGAAGAAAGCACGCCGCTTGAGAAAAAACTTGAACAACTGAGCAAGCACATAGGATATACAGTTGCTTTTGTGGTCGTGGTCGTATTTATTGCAGGTTTTCTAAGAGGAGAAGAGCTCTTCAGGCTGTTCCTGACAACGGTCAGCCTTGCCGTCGCAGCCATCCCAGAGGGCTTACCGATAGTAGTGACAGTCACCTCTGCCATAGGGATACAGAGGATGGCAAAAAAGAACGC
>JAWOKW010000051.1:0-24127 GCA_033854095.1 Candidatus Methanoperedens sp.
TGATTAGAAGTTATTTGATTTTGCTCTTATTTGTTCTATTTGTCAGCGGAGTAGCCGCAGAATCTAACGCAATGATTGTGGAGGCTGAAGATTCGTCTATAGTAATGCTGAACGGTAGCTGGAAAACAGTAGTGGCTGATGGGCTGACTTCGATAATCACATCGCAGTCAGGTTCGTCGTTAACGCTTGATTTCTTCGGGACAGAGTTATATTTGATAGCCAAGACTGATGGGGCAAATGTGGACATTGTGGTAGATGGAATATCAAAAGGTAACCTCTTCATAAGTTCACAGAGTTATCAGCAGATAAAGCTCACAGGAGGCATGGATAATACATACCATACAATCAGGATGACCCTCCTCTCAGGCACACTTTCGATCGATAAGCTTGTTATCGGCTCTCCTACAGAGATCCCTTCACCAAAACCGAATGTGTCAGCGGATTATTATACTAAAGCAAGTTACAATAGACCATGGATTTTGCAGGACTCAAGAGGCATATACAGGGTCACCTTCGAAGTAGAGAGCCGAAGCCGTTATAGTGATATCTACAGCGTAAGTTCAAAAGATGGCATTACGTGGTCGCGCCCACAACCTGCTGTCACAGATATTTACCACGATTACAATTCAGCGACTGTTGAAGATGCCAGCGGTGAATTCTGGATGGTGTTCACACGCCTTGAGCCGCAGGCACATAAAAGCACGCCTGCTGCTACGGTCAATACTCCTTATTTCACACATTCCGTTGATGGTATACGGTGGGATGAACCTGAAAGGATTGCAGTCGCGCAGGACAACGCTTACTATCCATACCTGTATTATGACAGGGATTCAAAGTTATTCATATACCTGTATGCAAGCAGCAGCATTGAGGATGGAAAGTTCCATGATAATATCTATATAGCGACCTCAAAGAGTATAGCCGGCATCAATTCATCACAAAGGATAACAGATAATAGTATGAAATCCTCATATTATCCTACCCTTATAAAGGACGACAGCAGAGAATACTGGTTATATTTCGTATCCCCAAAGTTCGAGGATGAAGCTATCTTTCCAAACCATAATGATATCTTTGTGATGAACTCTTCTGACCTTGTGAACTGGTCAAAACCTTCACCTGTAACTGATGGAAATAAAACTTTAGTGTATAACTATTTGCATCCTGTGTACAGCAGAGGCGTGTATTATCTTGCGCTCACCTCTGGTCAGGGAAGTGAGGATGCATATATCATGCGCTCTACTGATGGTCTTAATTTCACACACCCTTTACGTATGATCAACCGCAATGATACAAACATTATAGACTACAAGAGTATGATTGCAGACAGCAATGGTGTGCTATGGATGGCTTATTCAAAGGTGATGGATGACAGCAGCCGTGCTGTTTATGTTGTGAACTCTTCTGACGGCATCACATGGAATGCGCCTGTCAGGGTATCGCCTGATTCCAATATATTCGGGAAGCTGTGGCTTGCATCCGAACCAGAACCAGAATCAGTTAAAAATCTGGGCAAAAACATTCCGCAGAGTGGCTTTGATACAGCATGGATTGTGGTTATATCCATACTGATTATAGCAGCAATGAAACGCTAAGATCAACAGCAGGACAGGTATTATAATCATGAGATTACTTGCTATCGACGTCGGAATGGGAACACAGGATATCCTTCTGTATGAAACTGATAAAAATATTGAGAACTGCACCAAGATGGTGCTCCCTGCGCAGACGCAGCTCATCGCAAAGCGGATTTCAAGTGCGACAGAATTAAATCAGGACATAGTCCTCGTGGGAGAGACCATGGGTGGAGGGGCATGCACCTCTGCCTTAGAGAGTCATATTGCAGCAAATCTGAAAGCATTTGCAACAGAAAGAGCAGCTCTTACTTTCAATGACAATATAGACAGAGTAAAGGAAATGGGAGTAGTTATCATTGGTGAAGATGAAGCACGTCAATTGAACGCGGTCATGATCGAGATGTGCGACATCGATAGAGTCGCACTTGAAAAGGCATCGAACCTGTTCTTAATCGAAATCCCAGATAAATTCGCAGTGGCTGTGCAGGACCATGGATTTTCGCCGCAGGCGAGCAACCGTGTATTCAGGTTCGATTATTTCAGGGAAATCATAAAAAGCGGCGGGACACTTGATTCCTTTGTATATAGAGGCGATATCCCACGGCGGTTTTCAAGGATGAGGTCTGTTGAAAGAACACTGCCAGGTGCGCTTCTTATGGACACAGGGATGGCTGCTGTGCGGGGTGCGCTCCTTGATGACTGCGCCTGCTCGCCGAATCTTGTGGTAAATATCGGCAACGGGCATACGCTTGCATGTGTTGTAGAGAATAATAAGCCCCTGTCCATATTTGAGCATCATACACATCAGATGACAGCAGCAAAGCTTGATGATTACCTCGAAAGATTGTGCTCAGGAAAGCTGGATTTTCAGGAAGTTTTTAATGAAGGCGGGCATGGATGCTATATCAGGGAAGCAATTGATATAGAGAATATCGGCTCAATACTTGTCACAGGACCAAACCGAAGCATCATGAGAAACTCAAAACTGGATTTTCACTTTGCTGCACCTTTTGGAGATATGATGCTGACAGGCTGTTTTGGGTTAATGGACGCTTATGTCAATTATAAAGGAGGTAAAACATGAAAAAAGAATTATATAGACCTGTAGTAAGGGCGATAATCGCTCTGGTTTTGGTTGTGCTGGTCAAATTAGTTGCAATAGCGACGCTCAGGGAAATTCATATTGTATATTTACTTATAAATATCCTGCTTTCGATCGCTGTAGTTATCGTTTTATTAAGATTTCGCAGTGAATTTAACCAGCAGCTTGGGATATCATTGCCTGAATTTCCTGAAGCCCAGTCGATTGTATCGTGGGGCATACTTTTACTTATTATACTGATTCTTTATGGTACGTTCAGCCCGTTCTCAGGCTTTCTGCCATACGGCGTATATAGCATTATTTTTTTCCTGATAGCACTGGTTCCTGTTTATTCTCTCTGGAAAATCCTTTATAAACATAGCGACAGATTTTCAGATATGCTCTAATGAACAGTACCCTTTTTATACTCGCTCTACGATGTAAGGATACAATTATCGGAGGAAATTAATTGGCAGTAACAAAAGCAGAAGGCTGGAAAGCAAAACAATGGTACAACCTTGTTGCACCAGAAATGTTCGGAAAAGCGAATATCGGAGAAACAGTGGCAGATGTGCCAGAAAAATTGGTTGGAAGAGTGGTAGAGGTGACCCTTGGCGAGTTGACCAATGACCTTTCAAAACAGAACATCAAACTGCTCCTGAAGATAGACAGGGTCGGAGGCGACTCTGCTTACACGAAATTCACAGGCCATCAACTGACGCAGGATTACCTGCGCTCACTTGTAAAGAGACAGACATCGAGTGTAGAAACGAACATATCAGTAAAAACAAAGGATGATTACACTGTTAGAGTAAAACCATCATGTTTCACAATAAAAAGAGCACGTTCAAATCAGATAAAAGCGATCCGTCAGATAATGAATAATGTCATAGCAGCAAGGGCAAAGGAATTAGATATGGCACAGCTCGTGCAGGAAATCGTTACAGGAAAGCTCTCTGCCAGTATTTATCACGACGTTAAACCTGTTTATCCTCTTCGAAGAGTAGAAGTCAGAAAGACTGAGGTAGAGGCTGAACCCGTAGCCTCATAAATTTTTAGCTCTTTTTAGCTCATTTATTTTTTCTTTCAATCGTTCATTGTCCATCCTAAGAAAGATGAGCGACGCTGTAAACAGAAAGAATGCAGCGATGTTCATAATGAATGTGACAATTAATGGACTGAAGGTAGTATAGTCTAACTCAGCAATGGGATGCATTGTATTGCCCGTCCATAATCGTATGGACATGAAACTGAGAGGCACACCGATAAATCCTACAATTCCGAAGACCGCTGATAATCTTGCTCTTTTCTCAGGTTCTTCCACAGCCTGGCGGATCATAAGATAAGCAAGGTATATTAAAAAAAGCACAAGTGAAGTGTTAAGCCGTACATCCCATGTTACCCAGTATTCGCCCCATGCCGATCTTGCCCAGATCGAACCGCTCACAAGGGTCAGGAACGCAAAGATAACCCCGACCTCAGCAGCCGAAAGTGCGATTATGTCCAGTTTTTGCTGCTTGCCCCGAAGATACAGTACACTTGAAACGAACACAATAGCAAAAGCAAGATATGCAGATATTGCGATTGGAACGTGGAAATAAAATATTTTAAAATTATTAGCATCTCCTGCCGCCTCGGTGGGCTTGATCGGAATTGGAGCGACAAAAAACACCATGTACACTGAGCTCAACATTAAGATGACTGTTAAAGTGAAAAGTATTTTTTTTAGCATATCATACCATTTCATGAGCTATAATGATATTAACTTTTGTCATATAGCATTTTCAATCTTCTATTGTATATTCAAATACCAGTTGTGACACTACAAAAAAAACAACATCATAGACCGCAAGTATCTGCAGCTCCCCGCTTATTTCTGAAATTTCACCTGACAAAAGCATTTTTCCTGTTGCGGTCACAGCCATCTGTATCACAGGAAGGAGAACAGGGAACAAAATCACAGGCAGTAAGAGTTCACGCATCCTTGTATTCACTGTGAGGGCTGAGAGAAGAGTCCCGACAAAAATGAATCCAAAAGTTCCAAGTATAATTACCAGTATCAGAGCCGGGATATTCTTGATATCATAGTAGCTGAAAAGTCCAACAAAAACTATTACAGTAGTTATTTCCGTCAGGAACATCAGGATCACATTGGAAAGGACTTTACCGTTGTATATATCGCTCCTTTCCACTGGACACAGTTTAAGCCCTTCAAGGCATCCTTCTTCTTTTTCGACTGCAAATGACCTTGAAAGACCAAGCATACCTGCAAAGGTGAATGCGATCCACAGCATGCCAGCAGCCAATAAATCCACTACTCTTTTATTAATACCCTGGATTAATATTGAAGATTCATTCCCAAATGCGAAATAGAAGATGACGATCACGAGCAAAGCGAAAAGCATCATGGAATTGAGCATCTGCTTTGTACGGAACTCGGCTTTCAGGTCCTTCTTAGCTATCTCTAAGAACTTCACGTTCGCTCCTCCACATACTTTTCATAGACAGCTCTGCACTGGAGCAGGTCATGTATCTCGTTCTGGCTCATTTCATGCGCTATCTGTCCACCTGTAAGAATTATTGCCCTGTCGCACATGGCAATGCCACGTTCTATGTCGTGTGAAATGAGAATACGGGTCTTGTCATGTGCGTTCATACTGCTGAGTATCCTGTCAAACGTGGCGCTTGCATGCTGGTCAAGACCTGTGTATGGCTCATCGAGCAAAAGCACTGCCGGGTCATGGATCAAGGCTCTTGCTATCGATAGCCGCTGTTTCATGCCACGGGAAAATGTCCTCACGCGGTCATTTTTCCTGTACGTGAGCCCTACCTGTTTTATCAGGTCGTTTATTCGAGCCTCAATATCCTGTGTGCCGTACATGCTGCCAAAGAACCTCAGATTCTCAGCCGCCGTCAGTTCATAATACAGGTAGGTCTCATGTGAGATTACGCCAATTTTCTTTCTTATTTCAATCGGGTTTTCCTTAATATCAACGCCGTCTATGATAACTTTGCCGTATGTTGGGCTTATGAGCGTGGATATTATTTTAATAAGTGTGGTTTTTCCTGCGCCATTGGGCCCAAAGATTGTCAGGAACTCACCTTTTTCTATCTTCAGATTAATATTTTTCAGAACAACGCTTGTGCCAAACGTCTTTGAAAGGTTCTCAATAGATATTATGTTGATTTCTCCTGCGTGGTCTAAATAAACGAATTCAAGTTTATATTTTTTCTTATTTGAATTTTGTTGCTTTTAGCAAAATTGCTTAAATCTGGCAATATTTCTATTATTTAACTATATATGCAAGGTGCATGTAAATTGATGGTGTGAAATATCAGCACAGGATATGGAGATGAGAAAAATGATCTCGGATTTATTATCTCTTGCAATATGCTCAGATTTGCGAAGGAATATTCTTATCACCTTGAATGAGGGGAAAAAAACGCTCGCTGATCTGCGAGCTATACTGAACATAAGCTCTACGACCGCTATACACGCATTAAGAGAACTTGAAAAGAGCAATCTCACTTTTCAGAATAAAGATAAGAGCTACGCACTCACGAATATCGGCAGTGTTGTAGCTCTTAAACTGCTGAATTTTAACGACACATGCGGGGTCATGAGAAAGCATGAAAGATTCTGGCTTGAGCATGACATGAGTGGAATTCCAGCGCATCTGATGGATAAGATCGGCTCGTTAAAGGGTTCGAGTCTAGTACAAATAAATCCATTAGATATTATTAAAACACATAGTTCTTTTGTTGATATTATAAAAACCGCCAAGTGGATCAAAGGTGTCTCTCCTATATATTCGCCAGATTATACAACTTTATTCAAAGAGCTTGTAGAGAGAAACATCAGCACTCATCTGATATTAAATGAAGCTGTATTCAATAAATCTACCGATGCTGTGGGTTTAGAAAAGCTAAAAAACGCGCTCTCCAACTACAGCCTTAAAATATCAATAATTGATGAAAAATTAAAAATCGCGTTTACTGTCACTGATTCTTATCTTTCAATTGGATTGTTTACAAATGATGGGATATATGACACAGCATATGATTTGATCGCATCTGATAACAGAGCAGTTAGCTGGGGCTGTGAATTGTTTGAATACTATAGTGGAAAAGCAAAGAATATCGATAAAATGTTCTCTGATTTTAAATAAGTTTATATTATTCCTGATTTCAACATCACTATTTTTAGCTATAAGTGGTTCTAATAAGGTTATTTTTTCAGACTTATTATATAATAGATTCTCTTTAAATACTGCTGTAATAACGTTCTTAACCATATTCAGCACATACGGATTAAATAAACTAACAGACCTGAAAGAAGATGCGATAAATACTCCCGAAAGGGCAAAAACCATTAAAAAAATGGGATTAATTTTCAAACTTTCAGTGGCAGCATCGTTCATACTTTCACTGTTTCTTGGATTATTAGTAAATGTTCTGATACCGCCTGTTCTTCTTTTTCCCTTGGTTCTTGGTATTTTATATAGCGTAAAGTTATCCAGTAATCTTCCTCGATTAAAGGATATAACAGGTGTAAAAAATATAACTATAGCATTATCATGGTCGGTGGGAACAACTTTTCTTCCAGCGATTTATTTTTTAGAAAAAAAAATTATAATTATTATATTAATATTTTATTTATTTTTTTTAAAAAGTATTATAAACAGTATATTATTCGATATACGTGATATTAATGGCGATAGGATGAACAATGTAAGAACAATACCTGTATTATTGGGAATTAAAAAAACAAAAAAACTTCTACTTATCCTGAATTCTACCCTCATACCATGGCTCATATTTTCCTATTTTCAAGGTTTTTTTAACAGATATCTCTTTATCTTGATATTTGCCATTTTTTATGGGTACTGGTATATCATGTATTTTTGTAAAGATGCTAAAAAAATTAGCATGTCGCTGGATTTGCTCGTTGATGGCGAGTTCATAATAATATCAATTTTTGCACTAATATTTGCTAAGTGAGCTTGCGTTGGGATTGATCACTATGCCGCTTGAAGTGATTTCATAAGGATGGATTTTTTGACTGTGGCTCATGCCTCTCATCTTGATTATCTCAATACTGCGTACCCTTGCGATATCTGTACGCTTACATGACATCAATATAGTTCCTTCAGTAACGAATGGCTCTATCCCGAACCTGCTGATCGTGTTCTTTTCGATGGTTTCAGAGGTCAACAGCGAGGTTAACCCAAGAACTTCAAGCGTCATGCACAATTTCAGAAGCTCAAGTCTTATCTTTGCTGGTTCAAAAAGATAAAAACCGATAGGCGAAGTACCATCAACAAAAGCTCTCTTTGCATCAATATCTTCCTGTATAGCTATTATCTTGTCCAGCATAGAACGCGCATCATGAGGTCTGGCATCCACATATTTTTCATACGAAGGTATACCTATTTTGGTGGAACATGCGTCAACTATCGCAAGTTTACCTTTATTCTCTAAATCCCCTAAATCCCATCCGAATATTTTCATATTTTCCCTTACCTGCTCAGGACGCTCCTCAGTAGTTATATAAATACCATTTTCTCCGTGTTGTATGATACCATTGTAAATATATTGGATACCAAATATTGTCTTGCCTGTTCCTGTCGCACCTGATAAAAGGTATGTTCGATTTCTAAGTAGTCCCCCGCAGCACAGTTCGTCAAATCCAGGAATTCCTGTAGGGACGTGCTCTGGGCACATTGTTTTCTTTTTAGTCTGTTTGCCATCTATCAGAAAAGTCTGATTCATAACCTGACTGCTAGCAATCAATTGGATCACCCGTGTGAATATCCATATTTAGTTTGTTAATGTTTTAGTGGTATATGAAGTTAATCTTGCTTCAACAATATTGCTCAATTCAAGCAATATTTCTATTAATGAATAGTATCAGATATTATTTATAGGAGATATGATAAAAAGATATCTTTGAGGTTGAAGGATAAAAAAGTTTTGTTGTGTATGGTGGGTGGTTTAACTACCCTCCAACCTCAGTAGCTATATTTATTTGCGAGGCTATATAAGGCTTTCCAAAGTATTTATCATAGTTACCATTATTATCATAATTATAAAAGAACATATCGATAACAAAAAATATATATTACAGCAATACCTTTTCGATTTAGTGGTATCATGGTACTTCCGGATAAATTCAAATGCGTTATAACGAACTGGGATTATATTTACGATCTGTGCAGGCATGTTGCAAACGATGTCAAGGATTCAGGGTATGAGCCTGACACGATCATCGCCTTAGCGCGGGGCGGCTGGTTCGCAGGCAGAGTACTGTGTGATTTCTTGGGGCTAAATGATCTGACAAGCCTTAAAATAGAACACTACGTGGGCACAGCATCTGCTGGCAGCGGTCCTTCCATCAAATATCCGCTTGCGAATAATGCTGTGGCAGGTAAGAAGGTTCTCATTGTGGATGATATCACTGACACAGGCAAAAGCATAGTACATGCAAAAGAATACGTCGCAGAGCAGAATCCAGCAGAAGTGAGAACAGCAGTCCTCCAGTATCTCTACACTTCCGAGGTCAAACCTGATTACTGCGGTGAGGTCGTGCAGGAATGGGCATGGATAGTATATCCCTGGAATTTTATAGAGGATATGATCGATATCATCTCACGGCTCATGGCAAAAGAAAAACAGGACGAATGGAATATTGAGATGATACGGGCTGGATTATTGAAATATCACAATATCGACCCAATCAGCTTTGAGATAGCCCAGCCAGACAGGATGGAAGAGATACTTGAAGAAATGGTGCGAAGAGGCATCCTCAAAGCAAAATCCATTCCAGGTAAAAAAATATGGACATATGAAGGAGCGTGATATTGTGCAGGCAGATATTGCGATAATCGGAGGCAGCGGTATTTATGATACCTCTATGCTTGATAATGTGCACGAAATTGAACTCGATACATCGTATGGCAAGCCATCAGATGCCATTACATTAGGGTCATTTGGAGAGATAAATGTTGCATTTCTCCCAAGGCACGGCAAAGGACATCGGATATCCCCAAGCAAATTGAATTCCCGCGCAAACATTCTGGCGCTGAAAAAGCTCGGAGTAAAAAGGATAATTTCAGCTTCTGCTGTCGGAAGCTTGAAACTTGAACTCAAGCCACTTGATATTGTGATCCCGGATCAGATTTTTGACAGGACAAGAATTCGCGAAAGTACATTTTTCGAAGATGGCATCGCTGTTCACATGGGTTTTGCCGACCCTTTTTGCCCTGAACTGTCCCCCTTGCTTTCCGGGATCGCAGGCGAACTCGGATACAATGTTCTCAACAAAGGAACATACGTCTGCATGGAAGGACCACAGTTTTCAACACGTGCTGAATCAAAAGTATATCAAAAACTTGGATTTGATATAATCGGGATGACTGCCCTTCCAGAGGCAAAACTTGCACGCGAAGCAGAGATGTGCTACAGCATGATAGCGACAGTAACTGATTATGATGTCTGGCATGAAGAAGATGTTACTATTGAAACCGTCATCTCAAATGCAGTAAAAAATGAAGAAGCAGTCCGTAATATAATCAAAGAGGCAATTCCAAGGATATCCCTCGAAAGAACATGTGTATGTGCCAGTGCACTGGCCGGGGCTATAGTAACTTCACCTGATAAGATCCCTATAGAAACAAAAAGGAAGCTCAGCGACCTGATTGGGAAATATATTTAAGAATATTCATTTCTAAATTTTTAAAGTTTACCTTTCTTTTTAAGAAGTTCTGCATTCAGGACGCTTGCACCTGCTGCGCCTCTTATGGTGTTGTGCCCCATACAAATATACCGTATTCCTGGGCGTATGCGCCCAACCGATATCGTCATACCCCCTCCGAGGTTCCTGTCCATACGGGGCTGCGGGCGGTCTTTTTCCTCTTTTACCTCGATAACAGGGTTGGGTTCTGTTGGCAGGTCAGAAAGTCCCGGGTCAAAATTCAGGAAGGCTTCTTTAACATCTTCTATCGAAGGAGCATCTGCCATTTCTACCCAGACAGCTTCTGTATGACCATCCATGACCATGACCCTGTTGCAGCTTGCGCTTACCTTGAACTGCGCATCAACGATTCCGTTCCCATCAAATTCTCCAAGGAGTTTTTTGGTTTCAATTTCTACTTTCTCTTCTTCTTTTTCAATATACGGGATCACATTATCTAAGATCGCCATTGAAGCTACGCCGTCATATCCTGCCCCAGAGATCGCCTGCATCGAGGCTATATATATTTTCTGGATCCCGAATTTCATGAGCGGCTTCAGGGTCACAGTCATCATGATTGTAGTACAGTTGGGATTTGTGACCACATAGCCATCCCATCTGCGCTTTTCCTGCTGGACATCGATGAGGTCAAGATGTTCAGGGTTCACTTCAGGAATAACAAGGGGCATATCTTTTTCCATTCGCAGAGCGCTGGCGTTACTTGCGACAGCGAAACCTGCTTTTGCGAACTCAGGCTCTATGGTTTTTGCAAGGTCGGCAGGAAGGGCGGAAAAAACGATATCGGCATCGACTTTCTTTGGATCGACGGGCACTACGGTCATATCAGCAGCTTGCTGTGGGAGCTTACTTTCAAGCCTCCAGCTTGCCGCATCACCGTATCTTTTGCCTGCACTTCTATCAGAGGCTGCCAGTGATGTTAATTCGAACCAGGGATGGTTACTTAACATCTCAATGAATCTCTGACCTACATTCCCTGTTGCACCAAGTACTCCAGCCCTTATTTTTGCCATATCCCTTCCATTATTTTTATTCTAACGTGATCGCGCTATTCGGACATGAATCCACGCATGTACCGCATTCTGTGCATTCTTCTTCGTCTACTTTAGCCTTGTCGTTTTTCAGCTCTATTGCTGTTGCAGGGCATTCGTCTACGCATATTCCGCATCCAGTGCATTCATCGGTATTTACTTTTGCTGGCATTTGTATCACCTTTACCCTACCCATTGAATAAGTAAAATATAAAAGTAACGGTTTATGTTCCCTTGCCCTTTATTTCCTTTGATTTCGGTCTGAGACCCGTGTATCCGCATTTTCTGCACCTGGTGGCGCGTAATGAGTTGCGTGCATTGCAATTCATGCAAATCTTCATATGTAGAAGCACTTTTTCAGCTTCCGGAAATCTTGCCATAATTTACCTCTGTGAGCTACTCACTATAATGCCATAAGATTTAACTCTTTGCTCAGCTTATAGTATTTTTTCTTTTATTTCCCCGCCTGGTTCTATTTCCTCAAATATCTGTCCTTCAAATGAATACACCTGCGCGCCTTCAAGCCATGCATCTGGCATAAGTCCTGCTTTCATGCTCGTCTGGCACAGGAATTCAGTGCAATCAAAACCGTGTTCCACTGCGACCTGAGGAAGCAAGAGCCCCTGGCACACACCCTGCGCCACTATCAGCCCGTCCCTTCCTATCACTATCTTTTTTGGCAGATCACTGGGCTTTGCTTTGACGCGTTTTGGAACAGTAAGCACTGTGACCTCAATGACCAACTGGTCAATCTCCTCTGGTTTTACTGGATTAAAACGCGGGTCATCTCTGGCAGCGTTGATTGCAGATACTATTATAGCCTCACCAAGCGGCAGTATGGGATACGGTCTCCCGATACAGCCGCGAAGCTCCTTTTTTTTATTTAATGTGACAAAAACACCACGAGCTTCTCTGAAGACCCTTGGCAGGTTTTCAGGCGTGATTTTTATGCCGTTTTCAAGGCATTCTTTTATAGCACTGCGGGCAAGGCGTATTGCCATCTCTCCTTCTGATTTTGTGAGCATAGTTTATGGATAATCTTTATTGGATATATGTTTTTTCTGTAACTACCATCAAATCTGGATCTTTGAAAACAAATAGCTTCCTATTATAAGTAACAGCGCGGAAATACCTGCAAGCACAGCAAAATCGATGCCAAAGCCGAAATAAGCCTGATTGATGAGTGCGCCTCTTAAACCATCAACGCCGTAAGAGAGTGGATTCAGGCTGGAAAACAGGACAATTACTTTTGGGAGACCCAGAAGTGGGAACAATGCACCTGATAAGAAAAAGAGAGGCATTACCAGAAAGTTCATGATCATCTGGAATCCCTGCATATCTTCTAAGAGTGAAGCTATAGCAGTTCCCATAGCAGTGAATAACAGGGCGACCAGTACCATTAATAAAATCGCAACTGGCAGCAGTATATAATTTGTTGGTCTGAACCCGGCAACTATGGATATCAGCAATACAATGATTCCTTGTATGGTTGCCACAGTAGCGCCTCCCAGTGTTCTTCCTATCATTATATCAAGTCGTGGCACCGGGGCTACCAGTGTTTCTTTTAAGAACCCGAACTGCCTGTCCCATATAAGTTCTATGCCTGAGAAGATCGATGTAAAAAGAATGCTCATGGAAATAACGCCCGGAGCTAAGAACTCAATATAATTGCCTTGACCTGCTTTCTGGAATATCGGACCAAAGCCGTATCCTAAAGCAAGCAGGAAAAGCAGCGGCTGCCCCAGGGATCCGATAATTCTCGAATGACTGCGCATATAACGCTTGAGCTGCCGAAGCCACAGGATATATATCGTGCCCATCTTATCTCCTCCATAATTTGCGTATATTACGCATCTGTTCAATGCTGCCTGCTTCTTCTTCTCGTATCTTCCGTCCTGTAAGTGAGAGGAAAGCGTCCTCAAGAGAATTCGTATTTGTCTTTTTCATCAGTTCATCAGGGCTTCCTTCGGCTATAATCGTGCCCCTGTCGATGATTGCGATACGGTCAGCCACCCTTTCCGCCTCTTCCATGTAATGCGTTGTAAAAAATACGGTGATGCCCTCTGTGCGGTTCAATTCCTTAAGATAGCCCCAGATATGGTTGCGTGTCTGCGGGTCAAGCCCGAGGGTTGGCTCATCTAAGAATAATATTTTCGGAAGGTGCATAAGCCCGCGCGCTATCTCAAGCCGCCGCTTCATACCTCCTGAGAAATGCTTTATAAGATCATTTTTTCTGTCCCAGAGTTCAACGAACCTGAGAAGCTCTTCAATCCTTTTTGAAAGGATAGCCTTCGGCACTTTATATAGAACTCCATGGAATTCCATGTTCTCGTATGCTGTAAGCTCCTCGTCAAGGCTCTCGTCTTGGAACACTATCCCGAAAGAGCGCCTCACAGCATCCGTGTCATGAACAGGATCGTATCCGTTCACAAGCATGGTCCCGCTCGTGGGTTTAAGGAGAGTCGTTAACATTTTGATACTTGTGGTTTTCCCGGCTCCATTAGGTCCTAAAAAAGCAAATGTCTCTCCTTTTTTCACTGAAAAGGAAATTGCATCAACAGCAGTAAAATCTCCAAACTTTTTTGTGAGCTTTTCAACCTTAATAGATACATTATTCATAACATCGTTATTCATAGCATCACTTTCCAATACCTTCGAATACCAGATCGATCTTTCCAGATATGTCCTCGGAAAAGGAATAATCGTTCCCGGACCATAGCCACGCCATTAATGATTGAAAATAGATCGCAGTCAGTGTTTCAGCAGCTTTCTTCACATCTATACCTCTTCTTACGTCTTCTCTTTTCAAACCATCTTCAAGTGAATCCTGGAGAATCTTGCCGAGGCGATGGCGTCTATTCTGAATTTCTCCAGATTTCAACCCGGTAAATTTTATATATTTTATATATTCAAAGATAAGCAGCTTTGTAAGTTCTTTATCTGTTTCATAGCTCTCTGCAAGAAACACCAGCAGGTTCTTAATCTTATCTTTTGTAGGGATATTTCTTGCAGTTTCATTTTCGATCAAACGATACGTTAACTCATCCTTTTGTTCTCCAAAGTACAGGAGGAGTGCCTCTTTAGTCGGAAAATAATTAAAAAATGTGCCTTTAGCTATTTCTGCTTCTTTTGTAATTTCATCAATAGTTGTATTTTCGAAGCCCTTTTCTTTAAATAATCTCCCTGCTACCTCAAAAATCCTATTTTTTGTTTTTGTTTTCTTTTTTTCACGCAAGGACATGTTACCGTTTTGTTAGCCGATAATGACTGTGGTCATGTATGGTTTCAGTCATATATGACTAAAGTCATATTTAAATATGCTGGTTGTGGCGACCGTAAACTACTTATCCATTTGAACCAATGAAAAACTACAGGAGGACTAAATTTGTTAGAAGCAATATGTGAAAATTGCGGACAGCCTGTAGAGGAATGCACCTGCGTCTGTCCATACTGCGGTGAAACATCTCTCTGCGACTGCTGCATAGGAACGAACACAGCAACTGGCGGATAAAACGTCCTGCCGAGGGGTTAGTATGAAGAACGATTTCATCTGGATGACGGGAGGACCTCAGGGAAGCGGAGTGGATTCAAGCGCGAACATCTTTGCGCGAGGATGCTGCTACGGCGGGTTGCATATCTATGGCAAAAGGGAATATAACTCAAACATCAAGGGGCTGCATAGCTATTTTCATATTAGGGTCTCCCAGCAAGAAGTGATTTCACTCGTGGATCGCATAGACCTTTTGTGTACTTTTGATGCAGAAAGCGTTGTAACCCATATATGGGAAGTATCGCCTGGCGGGGGGATAATCTGCGATGCAGAAGCGCTTGCGACGCGGATCTCAGACATTTCAAGCCTGCATCCTCCTTTTATAGAAGAGTTCAAAAAGCTCACAGATGAAAAAGGGATAAAACCTGTCACTGTGGGCGACCTCCTGAACGAGGTAAAGAAGATAAATGTGCGGACATATGCCGTGCCATATACCGAATTGCTAAAACAAATTGCAAAAGAAATAGGAGAAGACAAACCCGGCAAGCTGACAAGGATGATTAACGTCCTGTCGCTGGGCGTGTCCTTTGGCATCGTCAACTATGATAGGACAAAAGTTGAAAAAGCCATCAAAATGATATTTGAAAAAAAACAGAAAATCATCCCTGTGAACCTTCTTGCTTTCAATACAGCTTATGATTATGCCAGACAGACGTTCGGCGATTCTGGTTTTAACCTGAAAACTGTCATGACAGATGAAAAGAGAATACTTCTTCAGGGTACACAGGCTGTTGCGCTTGGCAAGCTTGTGGGCGGCTGCCGCATCCAGACCTATTATCCGATTACACCAGCAGGCGATGAAAGCGAATACCTTGAAGAGAACCAGGTGCTTGAGCTTGAGAAGTCATCTGCCACGCTGGAAGGCATCATTGTCATGCAGACAGAAGATGAAATCGCAGCAGTGAACATGGCATCAGGCGCGGCTCTCACAGGCGCACGCGCAGCGACAAGCACCTCTGGACCAGGGTTTTCATTGATGGCAGAAGGCATCGGCTGGGCAGGGATAAATGAAGTTCCTGTCGTGATAAATTTTTACCAGCGAGGCGGTCCTTCGACAGGACTTCCGACCCGGCATGGGCAGGATGAGCTGAGATTTGCCATCCATGCGGCCCATGGCGAATTCCCAAGGATAATACTGTGCTCGGGCGATATTGAGGAATGCTTCTTTGATGCTGCGCGGGCGTTTAACTATGCAGAGCGGTATCAAACGCCTGTCATACATCTGATCGACAAGGCTTTAGCCAACAGCACCATGAGCTACAGGACATTTGACCCAGGCATTGTGAAAATAGAGCGCGGGGAGCTGCTTACTCAAGCTGAAGGTAAAGAGTACAAACGCTTCAAGATTACAGAATCTGGCATTTCACCAAGGCTCCCTCTTGGAACGCCTGGAGCGGTCTACTGGAACACAGGAGATGAACATGACGAATTCGGGCACGTAACAGAAGAGCCCATGATACGGACGCACATGTATGAGAAGCGAATGAAAAAACTTGATCTTGCTGATAAGGAAATCCCTGTCCATGAAAGGGTCAATTTCTCTGGAGATGAAGATGCGCAGGCGACCATTGTGAGCTGGGGCTCTCCAAAAGGTGCTATCCTTGAGGCTATGGAAAAATTGCGCAACGATGGCTACAGGATGAACTTCCTGCAGGTACGCATACCACATCCTCTGCCCAGCGACTACATTACTAAAATATTGAGCAGTACTCCAAAGAAGATCGATATAGAGGGGAACTATTCTGCACAACTTGCAGGTATAATCCGTGAGAAAACAGGTATTACCATGGATTACTTTGTGCTGAAGTGGAATGGAAGACCGATGTCATTAGATGAGGTGTACGAAGCCCTCCTTTTGATCATGCAGGATAAAGCACCAGCAAGGCAGGTGTTGACACATGGAGCTTAAGCTTGCTGATTACAGGACGAATGTTTTCAATGATTGGTGCCCGGGCTGCGGGAACTTTGGGATACTTGCGGCTTTGCAGTCCGCGCTTGTTGACCTGCAACTGCCTCCCTCAAAGGTAGCCATATTCTCGGGCATAGGCTGCCACGGCAAGACCCCGCACTTTGTGAACGCCTACGGCGTCCATACGCTGCATGGGCGGGTGCTCCCCTTTGCCATAGGGGCGAAGCTGGCTGCTCCAGAGCTTGAAGTGATCGTGCATGGAGGCGATGGGGATGGGCTTGGGATTGGCGCAGGGCATTTTGTAAATACAGGTAGAAGAAATGTAGATATGACGTATCTCATCCACGATAACGGCGTCTATGGTCTGACAAAAGGTCAGGCTTCACCAACTCTGAAGCTTGGCGTGCAGACAAAAGCGCTTCCAAAGCCCAATATAAACGAGGGAGTTAATCCGATAGCCCTGGGATTGGCAGCAGGCTACACGTTCATAGCCAGAAGCTATGCCTATGATGTCCGCCACCTGAAGGACACTATAAAAAAGGCTATTGCGCATCGTGGGATGGCGCTTGTGATCATACAGCAGTGGTGCCCAACGTACAACGACATCAATACAAAGGAATGGTATGCAGGCGAAGACCGCATCGACCCAGCTACAGGGAAACCTGTCCCAAGACTGTACAGGCTTGAAGATGCTGGCTATGACGGCGTGGTTCACAATCCTGAAGAAGTGTTTCCAAAAACAATAGCAGCATTGACAAAGGCGCAGGAATGGGGCGACAAAATCCCGCTCGGCGTGTTCTACCAGAACGAGCTTGTATCCACATACCAGGAACGATTGTCCCAGAGGATACCGAACTATCTTGAAAATCCACCTGCAAAACAGGCTATCAGCGATGCTGAAGGCAAGCCCATGACCAGCATAAGGAAAATGCTTGAAGAGCTGGCAGTGTGATAACATAAAGACCGCGCTCATCTACCACCCTGATTATTTGAAACATGAGACAGGTTCGCATCCAGAGAGAAAAGAGCGTTTGCTTTCTATACTTTCACATCTTGAAAAAACAGGTCTGATGCAACAGATTGCCGTGATAAAACCCGCGCAGGCGCAGCTTTCTGAAATTCAGTATATCCACAGCCCTGCGTATATCGAAAAAGCTAAAAGATATTCCCAGCTTGAATTTCCTCTTGACCCTGACACCATCCTGTGTAAGGCTTCATACGATGTGGCGCTGCTTGCGGCAGGTGGGGCGATAGCTGCTGTCGATGCTGTGCTTGATAAGGTAATCGATAAGGCTGATAGTTCATTTGCGCTTGTAAGACCGCCAGGGCATCACGCAACTCCTGATAGAGGCATGGGTTTCTGCATTTTCAATAACGTTGCAATCGCGGCGCGCCATGCGCAGAAAAAAGGGAAAAAGCGCGTATTAATCGTGGACTGGGATGTACATCACGGTAATGGGACGCAGGAGGCTTTTTATGAAGATCCTACAGTGCTGTACTTTTCAACGCACCAGTACCCCCATTATCCGGGAACTGGATGGCTGGACGAGGTTGGAAGCGGCGCAGGTAAAGGATACAACATCAATGTGCCCCTGCCTGCTGGAACTGAAGACTCAGGATTCATAGCAGCGTTTGATGAGATACTGCTCCCTGCTGCGCTTGAGTTCAAGCCAGATATAGTGCTTATTTCAGCAGGACAGGACGCATGTGCAGGCGATGGTCTTGCCAGGATGAGGATGAGCGCAAATGGCTTTGCCGTGCTTGCTTCCATCGTAAAAACGATAGCTAACGAGACCTGCAGCGGGAAGGTCGCAGCAGTGCTTGAAGGAGGTTATGACCTTGAACTGCTTGCACATTCTGTTGGTGCGGTGATCGAGGTGTTCATGGGGAAGGAGCCGGAGAAAAAAGTGAGTGAAGTTAATCCTATGGTGAGGGGAAGGATTGAGGAGGTAAAGAAAGTGCAGTCGGAGTTCTGGGGGTTGTGATAGATTACAGTCTACTGCATAATATCTGATGATGACTATAAAAAACCACAGAGCGCACAGAGAAAAGAGAACAAATTTCTGTGATATCCGTGTGCATCCGTCAAATCCGTGTCATCGGTGTTTAATTTTTCAGCTTTTATCTAAAACTTTCACCTCGCTCTCACCGCATATAGATATAACCGCATGATAGAGTGTGCTTCAGGTTATAGATTATGGACAGAACAGCCAAACAGAAAGAGCTTCGCCATGACAGGCATACGGTATCATTGTTGACAGACCACCTCGTAATAACTCCGAAGTATCGCGGGAAGATACTGACAGGAGAAGTTGCTTTTGTTACAGAAGTGATTATCAGGGGAACATGCGCTGAAATGAGCATTCGGATTATAGACATGGCTGTGAACGTGGATCATGTCCACATTTTTTTCCAGTATCCTCCAAAGTATTCCCTGAGTTACATAGCCAAGAAAATAAAAGGAAGGTCGAGCAGAATATTGAGGCAGGAGTTTCCTCATCTCAGAGAATGGTGTGGTGAGCATCTCTGGTCTTCTGGATGCTATCATGGCTCCGTGGGGCAGGGGTGGGAAGTGGTTGAGAAATACATTTCCTCACAGAATTGCGCGAGTGGTGAGAAAGGTTTATAGGCAAAAAACGCTATTAAGCCCTGTACCTTCAAGTACGGGGTATAGTAACTGCTACGATAGGCGTTGTGTGCATCCGTTAGAATAGTATGAATTGGAATGACTATTCTGCGACTAAATATGGGGCACGGTTATAGCTATATATTCGTACACCATTTAACTATAGATTTAGAGTAATAATGTATAGCAATGAAAGTCAAGCAACGGAACAATTTATTCAAAATTTAATTAATAATCATCCAGAAGCTATAGTCGCCCTATTAGCACTTTTTGTTTCAATATTCTCAATCTATCAAGGTATCAAATCTTTAAAAATACAAAGAGAACACAATGAAAAATCGGTGAGACCTATTGGTAAAATCATTTTTTCTGATTATGAAAATCTCATTGCAGTTAAAATCAAAAATGCTGGCATAGGTCCATTAATATTAAAAAACTTGAGGGTGTTAAATTCTAAAAATGAAATAAAAACCAATGTTGTTGATTGGATGCCACAAATTCCACAAGGTATGTCATGGTCTCATTATGCTAAACCACCTCCTGGCGTTGTTATATCTCAAGGTGAAACATTAAGTTTACTTGAACTCAAAGGTGAGGTAGGGAACAAGCTTTTTGAAAATTTTAGACATGAAGTTAGAAGAGCACTAAAAGAACTTACAATAGAACTTGAATATATGGATATATATGAGAAACAAATGCCAACCTATAAAAGAGAGTTAAGCTGGTTTGGAAGACATTAATAAATTCTATAATTGACTGGCTCAAATCAATATTTTAACTAAAATATAAAATAATATAAAGAGAGCATCGCAATTTCCACAAATAAGAAAATGCGTAATATTAATTTGAAAGAACTGTGTAAAGAACAGTTAGGAAAAGCATAATGGATGGAAATACAGCCAAAGGAATAATAAATCAAGCACTCCAAGAACTTATCGAAAAAGATAATCCCATAATTAAATTACGAGTTAAAGAAGAATGTATAAATCACAAATTTGCAATCTACATTGAAAAATTCTTAAATAAAGTAAACAATTTGGAAACAGAGTATGATGTGGATCTTGAATACAACAAAAGTTTAGATAATCCAAAGAAAATTGTTAATATAGAAGGACGAGACATTCCTATTAGACCCGATATTTTAGTTCATAAACGACAGAATCCAGACCAGTATAATCTAATGGCAATTGAAGTAAAAAAGGATTATACGAACAATCATGACTTAGCAAAAATTAAGGGATTATTGAAAGATTTTAACTATACATTTGGCTTTCTGATATCATATCTCCCAAATAAAAGTTACATAAGAGTAAAATTTTATCAAAAATTAAACAGTCAAGAACCCCTTGAAGAGATTTATAAAATTCCAAAGATTACGCCTTCCCGGTCCTCCTTATCACATCCTCATGAATCTCAAACAACTATTTAAACCCAAAAAGTAAAATTAAGAACCATGTCAGATGGAGAAATAATCGAGAAGATAGCATCCATAGATGAGCAAATACACGACCTCAGAAGGATAGTCCTCGAAAGTAGCAGCCACGTAAATGAAGAGGAGAAAAGAGCCGCAGCTAGAGCATGGCTTGCCGAGGCAAAAGAACTCGAAAAAAGATGGTCAAAAACAGCCCCTTCTGTCCTCGAAATGACGAAGAAGGACAGGAGACACAATGAATGAAACCAATCTGCATTGATGCCAATGTTTTTATCGCCTCAACAAAAGGGAACGAGCCTTATTCTTCTGATTGCAGGCGTGTAATACAGGCGGTAGCAGATGGCGAATTCTATCTAATTGAGCCTACCATCTGCCTGACCGAGGTCATACGAAACATAATAAAATACTTGGGGATGGAGATTGGAAAGACGCAGGAGAGCAACCTCAGGCGGATGGTCTCTATTTGGGAGATGTGCGACAACCATTTCTGCACAAGCGCAGGTTATACAGGGGCGCTGTACGGAACTTATGCGATGGATTCTATTTATCTCGAAACTGCGTTAAAACACCATGCACTTCTTGTATCTCTGGACGAAGACGATTTTTTATTGCGGATAAAAGGGCGGGTTGGGATAGATATTTATCACCCAAGAGATTTCCCTTAATGCTTGAATTGCGTGCCCTTCTGATTGGTCAAAGAGCAAATCAACAATAGGCGGCTTAAACCCTCATGCACCGTTGCGTGGATGCTCCCGATTTCAATCGGGAGTAGTGACTGCTACGATAGGCGTTGTGTGCATCCTTTAGAAAACTAAAATCTTCATAACAAACTGGAAACTGAACACGGGGCACGGTATAGCTTTATAATATCTTTGAGTCTAATTCAGAGTCAATTAGTCAATATGGCCTCGCTCAAGCATTAAACCACGATATTGCTCTTTACTCATTGGACACTCAATGAAGTCGTTAAACTCCTCTTTTGATTGAAAACCCAATTGTTTTTTCATTTGGCTAAGTAATCCATCACTGTACTCACTTTTTCCATGACTTATAAAAGTATATATTTCTGTCTTTTTTCCGTCTTCATAAAATATATAATAAATATGATGACTTTTTGGATTTTCTATAAAACCCTTTTTCTTTAGAGCAGAACAAATGTCCTTGACTTTAATTGCAGTCATTCAATAACACTCTGAAGTTTTGCTCTGAGCCTTTTAGCACCCTCTGTAAGTTCCTCTTCTGGACAAGTTACGTATTCTTTCCAGAGGTCGGAGAATTCTTCTTGTATCTCCTTAAGTGCCTGTTTAGGTGAACTACTTATTGCCAATAATCCAAATTCATCTTGAGAAAGAATATACTGTTTATCTTCAAGTTGAATATTCAGTAGTAGTGGTTTGTGTAAAACAGTCTTTTTCTCATTTATGAAAACTTCAGATAAAGCCAATTGCTTTGAAGAATTTCTTGGTGTAAGCTTATAGATATCCGACAAAAATTGCTTGACGATTTCTTCTGCCGGAAGTATACATGCAGGGTCATCCCCACATAAACCTAGAATGTCTCCAAAGATTCCAATGTTGTGAGGGGCAAAGGTATTAGCACTAACATCATTAAAACCACAGCCAACATTACCATAAAACTGACTCAATAACCTTATTGATGTTTCCTTTGATATGGCGGTAGCATTTTTTGATGTTCTAAAATATCCCTCAAATCCTTCGCACATTCCAATATGGTCTTTTTTAGTGGATGGATATTCCCAAACTGTTGATGTTTCTGGAACGTTTGTAGCATCGAAAGAAACACCAGTTGAGGGAATTCTGCTTAAAGAATATAAGTCTGACATCTATGATCCGTTTATCCTTCTATTAGCTTAATAGAGTCTAAGATTATATTATCTACTCTTTTGGCAACTTCTTTTACTTTATCGTTATCGGTATTTCTATAAATTAATCTAACAAGGTAATATTTTGGATTAGGAATGAATGGCTCGATAGTCAAATCCGCCCAATTCGAAAGAGTATTAATGCTCCCACTGATTTCTGTGTTTATATACATTCTCACGGTAAATGGCTTTAGATCTACATCACCACCAAATACTTCTTTAAATTTCGAAAAATTTGCGCTCTCCAAGAATCTTGAAATGACTTCTAATGGAGCGTTTATGCTATAAACACGATTAGATGAAATCAATTCAGCAGATTTTATTGAAGATTTTTCTATTCCTAATTCGCTTATTATTGTAGATTCCAAAATTTCGAAGTCATCATTTACTTCCTTGAAATTGAGTCCAATTATTCCAAGATGTCCTTTATCTGGGTTATATAACACCTCATTATCACCTTTCCTGGCTACTGTTGCCCGGATAACTTGCAAAGGCGGTGTACCCATTATTTTTGGAATATCTTTTATCTCACTAAATCCTTTTTTTGATAAAATGTCTATAAGTTGCTCTTCCGGAAAAGGATACGGGTTATTAAATAAAATAGTAATTCTATAATCCTGTGGATATATTTGAGGTTCCATAGCAGAGATCCTGATATACTTATATCATGATATATACAGTATTACTTAACATTAACTTTTTGATTTTACCAATAATTATTTTTAGTTTTATAATATATTTCTTAAGTTTATCATATCCTATCTAATCATGAATAACAATTGAACCAGTTGCCTTTTTCGCCTAGAATTTAATCTTGATATTTTGTGCCCCTTCTTTTATATGCATCAAAAGCAACAGCATGTGGTAAAAATCCTCATGCACCCACATGGAGATGCCCTCCGAATTCTATTCGGGGGTCGGTGACTTAAAGCTGCGGGACTTACTGTTGAAGAATTTGAAAAGTTCTTGTATAGTCAATCATGCTATTTTAACCCGAATAAAATTGGGAAATATTTCGACAAAAGACCTTTTGATGCAGTCGATAGAGCAGCTATTCCATCAGCAACAGCAGAAATTAACTCTTCTTTGATCCGGATAATTGCATTGTGAATATCCCTCTTGAGAGGTCTCCATTCTTCTTCAATTGGATTTAAATTCGAGCAATATTTTGGAAAATGTATCAATTTGATGTTCTTTCCTTGCATGCGAAGCGTGTAAATATGTTCTCTGACCATATCTCCATCATGATATGTGGAATTGTCAATCAGGATCATAAATACCTGGTATTC
>JAWOKW010000052.1:0-6073 GCA_033854095.1 Candidatus Methanoperedens sp.
GAAATCTTAGGGATTGATATTGAATATAAAAACCTAATTAATGGTGGAAGATGAGCAAAGTTGACGAAGCTATTGAGATACTGAAAGCCCTTGGATTACCCAAAGCTCAACAAAACGAAAGATCAGCATTAACATTGCTGGCTTTGCTGGAATTAAAAAAAGATGTATCTTGGTCAGAATCCAAAAAGCGATCTATTCGAATTCACGATATTTTAATTTTTATTCAGGAACATTATGGAAAGCAATATGCTGAAAACACACGTGAAACAATACGGCGTCAAACACTGCATCAGTTTGAACAAGCTGGGATAACTATTAGAAATCCAGATAACCCTTTTAGACCAACAAATAGTCCAAAAACAGTATATACAATTGCAGATGATGCTCTTAGGGTGATAGGAAAATATAATACTACGGATTGGCAGTTTGCCTTACAAGAATTTGTAGATAATAAAGGTAAACTCATTGAAAAATATGAAAAGCGCAGGAATAAGTATCTCATACCTGTGGATTTACCTGATGGAACCACAGTTAATTTTTCCCCTGGAAAGCATAACGAACTCCAAGTAAAGATAATTAAAGAGTTCCGAAAAAGATTTTGCCCTGATACCAAGATAGTTTATGTCGGCGATGCAGCCAGAAAGCTGCTATATATAAATGAACATTTATTAAAAAAATTGAAAATACCGATTACAAAACATGATAAATTACCTGACGTTATTCTTTATGATCACAAAAAAAATCAGCTTTTTATGATAGAGGCTGTTACAGCACATGGGCCATTATCCCCCAAGCGTCAGCAGGAACTTGAAGAAACATTAAAGGAGAGTGCAACTAAAAGAATCTATATCAGTGCATTTCCAGATTTTCATGAATTTAAAAAGCACATTGATAATATTGCATGGGAAACCGAAGTATGGATAGATAACAACCCTGACCATATGATCCATTTTAATGGACCAAAATTTTTTACTGATTCTTAATAATTAGGAGGTTACAAAGTGGCGCTCGACCTGTTGAATTCCATAAACTTCGCAAATCAGGCTGGGCTTTATGCCCTTCTTTCCATCATCCCACTTATTATAATATACCTTTTAAGACCGAGGGCTAAAAAAATAAAAATCCCCTCTCTCATGTTCCTTTTGCAGCTTGAGCAGAAAAAAAGACTAAATGTTTTCAGGAAATTCCTCAAGGACCCGCTCTTCCTGATTCAACTGCTTGTGCTGGCGATAATCTCTTTTGCGATAGCGGCACCCTTCATCATGGCTACCGAGGAAGCAGGGGGCGGATCAACTGTGCTCATCCTTGATGCCTCTGCAAGTATGCAGGCTAAGACCATAACAGGCGGTACCAAATTTGAAAGCGCACTTGGGCAGGCAAATAATTACCTCTCTGCAAAAAATACGGTCATCCTTGCTGAGAGCGTACCCGTGATGGTCATGAAAGAAGCGCCTTCTGGGAGCGCAGCAGATGCGCTTAAAAAACTAAAAGCCAAAGCCACAAGTACAGACCTGTCAAGTGCTATTCTGCTTGGAAGAAGGATGCTTCCTGAAGGCGGAAAAATCGTGGTGTTCTCTGATTTTACAAGCTGGATAGGGGATGACCCAGAAATCGCAAAGAAACTTGCTGAAGCCAACGGCATCAATGTGGAATTTGTGGCGATAAGCGGAAGGACTGATAACATCGGCGTAGTGAACGGCTGGTTTGAATCAAGCGGCGATTACAGGGTCGTAGTTAAGAACTTCAATAAAGAGGATAAGGATGTGAAGGTGGATGTTACTACAGATAATAAGAACGTGCTATCAACCTCCCTCAGCCTGAAAGGACAGTCAAGTGAGTACCTCTCGATCAGCAACCCCACACCTGGAATAACAAAAATTTCCCTTAACGTTGATGACGCCCTTCCCGTGGATGACAGTGCATACATAGTAATACCACAGGCAGTTCAGCGGGACATTCTTTATATCACAGATAATGAAAAATCACCATCGCTCATTGCCCTTGGTCTTATTCCCTATATCAAAAAAACAGTCACTAACAGTGCCACCTCGATTTCGGGCAATCCTGTTGTATTTGTTGATTCTCCTTTATCATCAGAAACGACAAATACACTTTCAGATTATGTAAGCAAAGGGGGGAATGCGGTGATCATCGCTTCTCCTGACATGAAAGACATGGATATGCTCCCTGTTGAGCTTGGCAATATTTCGAACAGCACATCATTGAATGTCATCCAGCCAAGCCTGATAACAGACGGGATCAGCCTCGATAAAATAAATATCAAGAAACATTTCAATGCGCAGTTGAAAAGAGGCGCAGTATCTCTTGTTGAGGGAGGAGACGGTTCTGTTATGCTGGCTTACTGGAAGTTCGGGCGGGGAATGGTGATATACTCAGGCATCGCTGACCCGAAGGGTGATAATATCTACGACCCTCTCAATGATAAGGTCTGGAACGATTTCCACACACTTCCAGATTATCCGCTTTTCTGGAAGCAGATGCTTGAATGGATAAGCGGAAGTCTTGATGTGAGCGAATACAATGCAAATACAGGGATGTTCATCAAACTTCCTGCGACGCAGACTGTAAAGACCCCGACTGATACGGTCACAACTGACCTTTTGCTGCTTGATGAAGTAGGTGTTTATCAACTGCCTGATAAAGATATTGCTGTGAACCTGTATGATGAAGCAGAATCCAACCTTGCAGGCGGCTCTGTGGCTGGGTCGTTCAACGTTTCTGCTGGCAGGGAATTATCATATAACCCTTCAACTATACTTGCACCGCAGCAGCTTGATATCTATCTCATAATAGCAGCCATATTCCTTGTGTTCCTTGAGCTGTATTATTTGCACTGGAGGGGTGAATTGTAATGGAAATTCCGCAGTTTGCGAATCCATATATGCTCCTGCTCATCAGCCCCGTGATTCTGGCTGGATGGTACGCCATGCGAAAAGGCGTATCAAAGCCTCTTATAATCTCACGCATAATCATATTGAGCCTTCTGATAATGGCGCTTGCTTCACCTTTTGCTCTCACCACAAGTACGATAAAAGATGAGACGCCCAGAATAACCGTGGTTTCTGACCAGACGATGAGCATGGATCTCTTTAATAAGGATACAGCCTCAAAATTGTTCGAAGCATTGAAATCAAAGACACCTACTACATACAGGCAGTTCGCAGGTATAAAATCCCCAATCGGGGATGAGGTCATCCAGGATGCTGAAGGGAATAACAACATAGTGCTTGTCAGCGATGGGAACAATAACTACGGAAAAGACCTTTTTGATGCCATCTCTTTTGTTACAAGGACAGGAACAGGGGTGTATGCAGTAAAACAGACGCCTCTGCACAACGACGCAAGTGTTGAGATAGAAGGTCCAAAAAACCTCATAAAAGGGAACGAGAACGTATTCAATGTGGTTGTAAGGCAGGCTGGCAATGAAACGAGCTACAAGCTCGATGTGGAGATAGATGGCACATCTGTGGCAAGCGAGGACATTGTCCAGAAGGACGAACGCATGAAGGTCATCCCTGTCACTTACACATTCGATTCACTTGGAACGCATAGCATAACAGCTACAATAACCCCAAACAGCGAGGACTGGTTCGATCTCAACAACGTGTTCTATAAATCAGTGTACGTTGTGCCAAAGCCAGATGTGCTTGCGGTGGCAGATGATACTAACACCCCTCTCGGTATTATCGAAGAAAGTCTTTATAATGTTACGACAGCAGCCTCACTGCCTGATGACCTCTCGCCTTACAAGGCTGTGATAATCGATAATAAAGATGCGGCGCAGTTGAGCGCAGAGCCCCTGAGGACATACGTCGCAGAAGGCGGTGGACTTGTGGTCGTGGGCGGAGCTTCAGCATATGAAAAAGGGAATTATAACAACTCGCCTTTGGAAGCCATCCTTCCTATAATATCAAGAGGAGCTGAGTATCAGGGCGGGAAAAACCTTGTGGTTGTTATTGATACTTCAGGAAGCACATCCTTAGGGGATACGACCACAGGGCTTACGTTTATCGGTTTGATCGATGCTAATGCCCTGAGCATCGTCCAGAAAATATCAAGCGATTCGCGTGTGGGCGTCGTGGCATTCAGTGGAGTGACAGCCCAGACAGATATGCTTCAAATGAGTAGCGAAGCTAATAGAGCTGTACTTGAGGATTTCATAAAAGAGATCGGTCCAAAAGGTGGTGACAATCCCACTGACCTTGATAAAGGACTCCATGCCGCGGATGATTTATTAAATTCTGTCAGCGGTACAAAGGATATTATAGTTATATCAGATGGAATGATACATCCAGATGGTTTTGACCAGACAAAACAGACAGTTTTAGATTTAAAAAAGAAAAATATTAATATCCATTTTGTACAGGTACTACTGTCATCCCAGACAATTAAAGAGCCAGATGAATTATATAATGGACTTGCACTGGCTGCTGATGGACCTGTTCTTGTTCTTAATCCTGATGAGCGCGCAACCACGTTAATTGAACAGGGACCTGCTGAAACTCCAGCCCCGACCCAGACACCTGAAGCCGTCTTTGAATACCCGCTCGTGGCTGTGGATGCCAGCCACTTTATCACAAAATACATCAATATCACAGCAGCGGTCACGGGATATAATGATGTCACTCCAAAGCTTGGCTCAGATGAACTTGTTGCAACCACAAAAGGAAAACCCATATTGACCACATGGGGCTTTGGTCTTGGCAGGGTCGCATCGCTCACCACAGATAACGGCGCTGGAGATACACGCTGGGCAAGTGAACTCTATAGCGGCGAGAACTCACGCCTCATCTCTGCAATGATAAACTGGGCAATAGGGGACCCAAGACCCAAAGGAGGAGTGGTGATACAGGCAGAGGACCTCTGGGGCGGGACGCCTGGGAAGGTTGTCGTAACGTCTAACGAACCTCCGCAGGTAAAACTTGACGGCGCACCTATTGACCTTTCGTACACACCCCCAACAACATACGAAGCTTCGATAAACCTTGAGAAAGAAGGCTTTCATGACCTCTCAGGCTACGGCATTGCTGTGAACTATCCACTTGAATACAGGGATGTGGGGTTCAATGAAGCTCTCATAACTGCGATAGGAGCAAGCGGCGGCAAGGTTTATAATGAAAATGAAGTTGAAGGTCTGCTGCTTGTGGACATAAAGCAAAAAGCTGTCAGGACTACTACGGAGCCAACAAGTGAGAAAGAGCCGTTCCTGCTCGCAGCCCTTATTCTCTTCCTTGGGGAAGTGATCGCGAGAAGGCTCAAGGATAGAGTAAAGGAAAGACCGGTGATAGAGGAGACTTCTATAGCTTAATGCTCAAATCTTATCTGCGTTCATTCTAATTTTTTCATATACCTGTATGAGCTGGCAGCCGCCGCGCTAAATAGTAAATTATTTATGCAGCTAACCCTATCTATAAAATACAGGGTGATTGTGATCAAAAATGGGATGGCGTACATAGATAGATTATTCGCTATCAAGTGAACAGTCCCTGTAAAGTATAATGGAGGATAAGGAGTATGGGACTTAAAAGTAATTATAAGATTGGAATAGTTCTATGTTTGCTTGCGGTCGCTGTTGTCTCACTGACGATCAATGCGGTCGTGGCAAGAACAGACACCTGTGCGACACCGCCGTGTGACGGCAGTGCCAGTATTGGCGGCGCAGGCACAATGGAAGCAAGAAAAGATCAGCCAAACGAAACTGTAATGGAGCAGCAGAAAAGGGATATAAAAGCGCGTGAGAAGGCTAATAAAACCATAGAGGCTCAGCGGGAGGCTGACAGAAGGAAGGAAGTCCTTGCTGAAGAAGAGCAAAAGAAAGCGAACAAAGCGCAGATAAGAGAAAACCAGGCTGCTGGGATTAAGGGAGACTTTAATGTAAAGCAGTTGAAGGAAAAGTTAGCCGCCCTGAAGCAGGAAAGAGATGAAAGAGAGCCCAGGAACGATACGGACAGGCATGCGAACACTGATAGAATCACCATGCGGCAGAAAGAAGAAAGCAGGATGCAGACAAGAGAAAGCCAGATAGCTGCGCTGCAGGAAAAAGCCAGTTCGA
>JAWOKW010000053.1:0-15270 GCA_033854095.1 Candidatus Methanoperedens sp.
TACTGTGAGCGCAGGGGACACGCTGATGGTGATCGGATGATCTATGGTGCAAAACAGACCCTCTTGTTTGAAGAAAAAAATGCAGAGCAGGCATATTTAGACTTAATCACAAGAGAACGTACTTTCTCAGAGGCAGTAGAAATCTTAGATAAAATAGATTGGGATTTTAAGGATTTTACCACTCAATACCTGACACATAAATTCCACTCTTATCCCGCAAGATTCATACCCCAGATACCCTTAACATTCATCAGGTTGTTCACAAAAGAAAATGAAATTGTATTAGATCCTTTCTGTGGCTGTGGGACAACATTGGTCGAGGCTTTCTTAAACAACCGCAGCTCAATTGGAAATGATTTTAACCCGCTTGGGGCTTTGATAAGCAAAGTCAAAACTACATTAATTGATGAAACTGAGTTCAAATATTTAAATACAAAGCTTGCTGTTATGAAAAGATATTTAGACCTGGATTATAGAAGAGTTGAAGATAGATTAGAGGATTTGCCAAATAGAAAACTCAGTAAAATCTTTAATAAAATAGTAATCGCAAAACTGGAATCAATTCGTGAAACTTTACTCGAACTTAAAGAAGAAGGGCACATCGATGTGTACGATCTCGGAAGAGTGGCGCTATCTGCTACAATCTGGTCAATGGTTGAAAATGGAAATGGTATTGATGTAGATGATTCCTTCTTGAAGAAAATAAAATACATGGAAAACGAATTAAATGAAGTCGCCGCCATTATCAAAAAAATCCCAATTGTGAAACTAATCAATGGCGACTCAAGAAAATTAGAAGTTGATACTGGCTCAATCGACCTTATAGTCACATCTCCTCCATATGTAAATGCTTTGGATTATTATAGGGCTCATATGTATAACATGCTCTGGCTGGGAATGGATTTTGATGTATTCAGAAAACATGAGATAGGTGGGCATTCTCATTTTATAACAAACAGATTCAGGCTGCTTTCAGAATACTTAGGGGATATGCTTCGTTCAATGATCGAAATGAACAGAGTGCTTAAAAAGGATAAATTATGTGTTATTGTAGTGGGCAACTCAAGTGTGGAATATGAATTGATTGAAAGTCATAAATTTTTTGCTTCAATGGCTAAGCATATAGGATTTAAGCCCCTAAAATCTATTTTTAGAAATATAGATACAACAAAAAAATATACAAGCGCAGACATCGGTAAAATTGATGATGAATACATACTTGTCATGCAAAAAATCAGTGATTCAGAAGTTTCTGCTGATGATGATGTTTTTATTGCAGGTATCGTAAAAGAACAAATGGTTGGATTTGAAGAACAGATAAAGAATCAACAGGGCACATCGATCAGGGGAAGATTACCTACAAAAGAGCGATTGTTAAAAAATATTTCCAAGATAGGCGAGGCAATAGAAACGATACCCAAGGATATTAGAATAAATCAGATATTAGGAACATGGGAAGAATCGAGGGAAGAACTGAAAATTATTAAAACACTAAAAGAGTTGACAGAGTGATATGTTCAAAAAAGTACTGGTAGCCAACAGAGGAGAAATCGCCATCCGCGTAATGCGTGCATGCAGGGAGCTTGACATAAAGACAGTCGCTGTTTATTCAGAGGTCGATAAGAACGCCCTTTTTGCAAAGTACGCTGATGAAGCATATCCCATAGGTGCTGCGCCTGCCGTGTCGAGTTACTTGAACATGGACAATATCCTTGATGTGGCGCATAGAACAGGCGCAGATGGAATCCATCCCGGCTACGGCTTCCTGGCTGAGAACCCGGAATTCGCATATCGATGCGAGAACGAAGGAATAACATTCATAGGGCCCACAGGTAAGGCTATTGAGAGCGTGGGCAGCAAGATCGCAGCCAAAAAGACCATGAAGGCTGCCGGCATCCCTGTTATACCTGGAAGCGAGAACGGCATAAGCGACTATGATGAAGCTCTTGACATTGCAGAAAAGATAGGGTATCCTGTCATTGTAAAAGCCTCAGCAGGTGGAGGCGGTATCGGGATGAAAGTCGTTCGGAAAAACACAGAACTCATCCAGATGATAGAGTCTGCGCGCTCAGTTGCAAAATCGAGCTTTGGAGATGCCACCGTGTTCATAGAAAAGTACCTGGAAGAGCCACGCCACATAGAATTCCAGATCCTGGCAGATTCTTTTGGCAATATCATCCATGTAGGGGACCGTGAGTGCTCTATCCAGCGAAGACATCAGAAGCTTATCGAAGAGTCCCCTTCTCCAATCATGACGCCTGAATTGAGAGAGAAAATGGGCGCTGATGCAGTAAAAGCTGCGGCTGCTATCGATTATACGAATGCAGGCACCATCGAGTTCCTTTATTCAAAAGGGAATTACTACTTTCTTGAGATGAACACAAGGCTTCAGGTTGAGCACCCAATAACAGAAGTTGTTACTGGCGTGGACCTTGCAAAGGAGCAGTTAAGGATCGCAGAGGGTAAAGAATTGAGTTACAGGCAGGAAGACATCAGGCAGACAGGGTGGGCTATCGAGTGTCGCCTGAACGCAGAGGACCCGCTTAATAATTTCACACCTGCACCTGGAAAGCTCAGGAGATACCGCTCATCAGGCGGACCTGGCGTGCGTGTTGATAGCGGCGTGCATACAGGATATACTATAACGCCGTTCTATGATTCATTGATCTCAAAACTTACAGTGTGGGGAAGAGACAGGGACGAAGCGATTGCGCGCATGAAGCGGGCATTGTACGAATACATCATCGTCGGGGTCATTACCAACATACCATTCCATAAAGCAGTGATGAACAACGAATATTTCAAGCGCGGTGAACTGACAACTCATTTCATAGAAGACCACAATATCATTGCCGAAGTCGAGAAAGTTGTAGAATCTGAGAAAGAGAAAGGTGCAACTCTTGCTTCGGCTCTTGGCGCAGAAGATAAGAAAGTAGCAGCTATAACTGCTGCTGTCGGGACATATATACAGAATGTGAGGGAAGCGAAATGAATATAAAAGATAAGATACTTGAAAAACTCATCGCAAATAAAGGTAGACCTGTTTCAGGTGAAGGGCTTGCCAGTGAGCTTTCTATCTCAAGGTCATCTGTATGGAAGCATATCAGGGCATTAAAGGAGGAGGGCTATATGATAGAATCGTCCACAAATCTTGGGTATTCGCTTGTGGGCTCACCTGATAAATTGATGCCTGGTGAAATCAAAGCAGGACTTAAGACAGATATAATCGGGAAAGAGCTCCAGTATTTCAAGGAAACAGAGAGCACCAATATCCTGGCACGAGAGATGGCACGTTCTGTCGATGAAGGGACCGTGGTAATAGCCGAATCCCAGACAGGCGGGCGGGGGCGTATGGGGAGGAAATGGATATCGCCAGAAGGCGGTATATGGCTTTCCATAATCCTTAAACCCAGGATACAGCCCCTGTACGCACCCAGGATCACGCTCATGGCAGGGGTCGCTGTTGCAAGAACAATACTCAGTTACGGTCTTGGCGCAAGAATCAAGTGGCCAAATGATGTGCTGATAAAGGGGAAGAAGGTATGTGGCATCCTTACAGAGATTGGGGCTGAGCTTGATACAATAGAGTATGTGGTCGTTGGCATAGGAATAGACGCCAACGTGGATATGGAATCATTCCCTGAAGAGGTGCGGGAGAGCTCAACGTCGCTGAAAAAGGAGCTCGGAAAGCAGATAAATCGTATCGAATTCGTGCAAAAACTTCTTGAAGAATTCGAGATACTTTATATGAAATTCCAGAAAGAGAGCTTTTCATCCATACTTGAGGAATGGAGAAATATGTCTGCCACGATAGGAGAATGGGTAAAGATCACAACCCAGACAAGAACGATATATGGCGAAGCAATCGGAGTGGACAGCGAAGGTGCACTTATCCTTGAAACAGGCGAAGGCAAGCTTGAGAAGGTCGTAGCCGGGGCGTGCGAGCATTTGAGGCGCGAAGCATATCATGAATGAAGAATTAAAAGAGCGGCTTTTTAAGCTTGAGAAAAGTTTTGATGGAAAAGCCCTGAGAAGCATTATCAGCGAGGTGAAAAAAAAGAAGATCACCGATGATGATGTTCTGAAGCTGATAGCGAACATAAGCCAGAAAAATTTCCTTGAGAAAACATCTTTCACGCTCAGCATCCCTGCTGGTAACCTGCTTGAGAGCGTTATCACGATTGCTGCTGTAGTTATGGCTTTCTGGATAAGCTCGAACTGGATGCTCTATATAAGTGCCTTTGTTCTGATGACCACGCTGCATCCGCTATCGCATTTTATAACAGGCTCTTTAATCGGCATCAGATTCACGCATTATTACCTTAATGGTCCTGCGCGGATTGAGCCAGCACTGCGAATAGATTATTTTTCATATCTTAAAACCTCTGGCAAGAAAAGAGCGCTGATGCATGCATCAGGGGTTATCGGGACAGTCGCTGCGCCGCTCTTTGCTGCGCTCATCGCTCTGAATAAAGGGGCTTCATCTGCTGTGTCTTATCTATTTATTATATTCTTCCTGCTGATAATCTTTGAACTGTTGACATCTACAAGGGCAGGGGATTTGATGAGAGCAAAAAGGGAGTACAGGTACAGGTGAAATACTCGATAAAAAAAGATTAAATAGTAACAGAACGACATAATAGCGGAGGCTGATTATGACCAGAGAGGAATTATTGGAAAAAGTAAAGACAGCACGCCCTGCAGTGGCAGTCGTTGGCCTGGGCGGGGCGGGTTGTAACATCGTAACATGGATAGCAGACAAGAAACTCGCAGGTGGCAAAACGATCGCTGCCAATACCGATGCCGCGCATCTCAGCACAATGGCCCGCGCAGATAAAATCATGCTCCTTGGTGAAAAACTGTGTAAAGGACACGGCTGCGGAGGATTCCCTGAAAGAGGCGCTGAAGCCGCAAAAGAGAATTTAGCTGAAATCAGGGAAGAATTAAAGGGTACGAATCTTCTTTTCTTGGTAGCCGGGCTTGGGGGTGGGTCTGGTACGGGCGCAATACCTGTTTTTGCCAGCGTTGGAAAAGAGATGGGTGCACTCACCATCGCATGCGTCACAATACCGTTTACCATTGAGATGGCAAGGAGAGAAAAAGCCCGTGAAGCCATAAAGTCACTTTCAGAGAGCTGCGATTCAATCGTTATCATAGATAATTCAAAACTCAGGGAGGTTGCGGGAAACCTGCCCCTAAAAGATGCGCTTTCAGTAGCGAACGCACTTATAGGTTCGTTCGTAAAGAATATTACAGATACCATAACCCAGCCAAGCCTTGTGAACCTCGATTATGCTGACCTCAAAGCGGTAATGGAGCGCGGCGGAATCTCATCAATAGGGATTGGAGAAAGCGATGGTGGAAAGCGTGTCGAAAAGTCGGTTTCACAGGCTATCTCGACCCCACTGCTTGAGATTGACGATATTTCAACAGCTTACGGTGTCCTGATCCATATCGTGGGTGGAGAGGATATGACACTTGAGGAAGTGGCAGTCGCCGGCGAACTGATAATGGATAAAGTTCCTCATACAAAGCGTGTGATATGGGGAGCAAAGGTGGATACTGGACTGGTCGGCAGGATGCGTGTGATGGCTGTGCTCACAGGCGTTATATGCCCGTTCCTGAGCGGTGAAGTAAAAAAAGCACCACTGCCGCAACCCCAAATCCCCAAGGAAGTAGTAAAACCGATCAGGGAAGCAATGGAACACATGGTAAAGGCTCAGGAAGATCTGCCAAAAGAGACGATATCCAGAGCGGTAGTGGTCAGTAAAGAAAAATAGGAGAAGACTTCTATTTTTTAAAGTATGGGAATTTGAGAATATGACATTCCCTTTAGCTTGCAGACTTGACAGAAATCATCGCCACAATCTATATATACCATCCTTACTAACTTAAGGTTAGTAACTTCAAGTCACTAACCTGGTGTTAAACATGGAATCAGAAACGCTATTGGACATACTTGGAAATGAGAACCGCAGGAAAATCCTTCAATTGCTGGCAAGCCGACCGTGCTATATGAGCGAAATAGCAGAGCGGCTTGACGTAGGCGCAAAAGCGGTACTTGGACATCTTGAGCTTCTCGAAAAAGAAGGTCTGATAGAAGCAAACGTGGACAGCCAGCGGCGCAAATACTTCCATATCACAGACAACCTGCGTCTTGAGGTATTCGTGTCGCCTTACTCCTTTGAAGTGGAGACATTTGCTGTTTCAGTACATGAAAAAGCCTCTCATGCGCTCGCAGATTTAAAATCGCTGTACTGCGAGATACAGGACCTGCTTGAGCGCAGGCAAGTGCTAATGCAGCAGTACCATGAAATCCAGTCAGAGCTCACAGATATTATGGGACAGAGCATGGAGGCGATCGAGGAAGTTGCACATGACCCTCTTGAGGCTGAAATACTCTATGCCCTGCTGAAAACTCCCATGAATAAGCGTGCTCTGTCCATGCAGCTTGGAATACCAGAATACGTGCTTGAGGAACATCTATCAAGAATGGAAAAACAAGAACTAATAAAGGAAGAAAAGAATAACTACAGTATAGATTAAATATATGGAGATTAGAAAAATATGTTCAGAAAATCAGAAAAAGGATTCTTTGATGAATTTGAGCGAGAATTTCAGGAGATGAACAGGCTCATTAACAGCATTAATAGCGTGATGCAAAATTATAGCCGCGAGCCTGTAGTTTATGGGTTCAGCATACAGGTAGGACCAGAAGGTGTACCGCATGTCGAGCACTTTGGCACTATGAATAAAGAGCAGAACATAAGAGAACCCTTTACAAGTTCGATCGTTGATGATAAGAATAATGAACTCAATATAACTGCTGAGATGCCAGGAATCCAGAAAGAGGATATCGAGGTCAATGCAACTGAAGATGAGGTCATTATCAAAGCTGAAAGCAATGAGCGGGAATACTATAAAACCGTAAAAACCCAACTGCCTGTTGATCCAGATAGTGCAAGAGCAAAATATAACAACGGCGTGCTCGAAGTGACGTTCAGCCTCAAAGAACCGCCCAAACCAAAAGGTAAAGCCGTGAAAGTTGAGTAAATAAATTAAAATAGATGAATTAATAAATATGGTATATATGGATAAAAAAGATAAAACTGTGACTTTGAAAGTCGGTGAAGCCAAATCCTATGACGCAGGGAGAGGGATCGCACGTATAGACCCTGAAGTTGCATATGAACTCGGACTGCAAACAGGAGATGTCATAGGTATCGAGGGTACAAAAAGAACGGCTGCGCTGATATGGCCAGGCTATCCTGAGGATACAAATTCAGGAGTGATACGCATAGATGGTACTGTGAGGCGAAACGCCGGCGTCGGTATCGATGACAGGGTACAGATACGAAAGATACAGACCGCACCTGCTGAAAAAGTCATGTTCGCCCCCACCGCCCCTTTAAAAATCCAGGGAGGTGAATCTTATCTTGCCCATAACCTTGAAGGGCGCGTTATCACCCGCGGGGATGCTATTGAACTGAATATCATGGGAAGGCGCGTTGATCTTATTGCTATCTCAATAAAACCTGTAACAGATTCTGTCATAATCAGCGATGATACGCAGATCGAGATCAGCGATAAACCTGCAAAAGAAATGCCTCCTGTTCCAAGAGTATCCTATGAAGATATAGGCGGACTTGGGGATGAGGTAAGGAAGGTGAGAGAGATGATCGAACTTCCGCTGCGCCATCCAGAGATTTTCGAACGCCTCGGAGTAGAAGCTCCGAAAGGCGTCCTGCTTCATGGTCCTCCAGGCACAGGCAAGACCCTGCTTGCTAAGGCTCTGGCTTCAGAGACAAATGCCAATTTCCATACGCTCAGCGGACCTGAGATCATGAGCAAATTCTACGGTGAATCTGAGGAGAGGCTCAGGGAGATATTCAAACAGGCAGAGGAGAACGCACCCAGCATCATACTCATAGATGAAATAGATAGCATTGCTCCAAAGCGAGAAGAGGTCACAGGAGAAGTGGAACGGCGTGTCGTGGCGCAGTTGCTTGCTGTCATGGACGGTCTTAAAGCACGCGGCAAGGTCGTGGTGATAGGAGCGACCAATAGACCCAATGCCATCGACCCTGCGCTTCGAAGACCAGGAAGGTTTGACCGTGAGATCGAAATCGGTGTTCCAAACCAGAAAGCGCGCCTTGAAATCCTTCAAATCCATACACGTGGTATGCCTATATATCATTGGGAAAATGAAAGCGCATCCAAAATCCTTCTACAAAGTTTAGCATCTTTTGAAAAAAATGCAAGAAAACGCATTTCTGAAAGTATTTCCAAAATAGAATCTCTTAAATTGGAGAAGAAGAATAATGAAATTGAATTGGAAAGGCAAAGTCAAATAAAATATTTGAACTCCAAAACTGATGACATAGAAAAAAATATAGAAGGAATTAAAAAGAATATTAAAAAATTAGAGAATAATATAGTTTCTGTCAATGAGATTAATAGAAAAATAAAAGATAATAGAGGTATTATAGATGCTATATTATTGGATCTAAACGAATTTAAAAATTCTAAGAGCGTCAGAGAATTTGAGGAAATAAGAAATATATTTTTATATCAAGTATTAAAACAAAAGGATAAATCAATCAAAGAAATTGAGGAAGCACTTCTAAATTCAGATGTATTTTCCGAAGATTATGTTAAAAAGGTGACTGCAGATTCAGTATTTTTTGTGCTGAATCACTTCGCTTCTTTAACACACGGCTTTGTTGGAGCAGACCTTGCTGCTCTTGCAAGAGAGGCTGCGATGTGCTCTATCAGGCGCGTGCTTCCTGAGATAGACCTTGATGTGCAGAGCATCCCTGTCGAGATTCTTAACAAGTTGGTCGTAACTGCGGATGATTTTAATAATGCCATGCGTGAGATGACGCCATCTGCTCTGCGTGAGGTGTTTATCGAGTCACCCAATGTACACTGGAACGAGATCGGGGGACTCGAGAGCGCAAAACAGGAATTGAAAGAGGCAGTAGAATGGCCTATGAAATATCCAATGCTGTTCAATCACTTAAGCGCAAAACCGCCGAAAGGTATCCTGCTCTATGGTGCGCCTGGCACTGGCAAGACCATGCTTGCAAAAGCAGTGGCTACAGAGAGCGAGGCAAACTTCATCAGCGTGAAGGGTCCAGAATTCCTGAACAAATGGGTAGGCGAAAGCGAGAAGGCAGTGCGTGAGACCTTCAGGAAAGCAAAGCAATCCGCACCGTGCATCATATTCTTTGATGAGATCGATGCCATAGCCCCATCGCGCGGGACAGGCTCTGATTCGCATGTTACAGAAAGAGTCGTGAGCCAACTGCTCTCAGAGATCGATGGACTGGAAGAATTGCACAACGTCACCATCATCGCAGCTACGAACAGACCCGACATTATCGATTCTGCGCTTCTTCGACCTGGAAGACTTGACCGCCTTGTTTACGTTGCCCCGCCTGATGAAAAATCAAGGTATGAAATATTCAGGATACACTTAACAAAAAAGCCTCTTGGAAGCGATGTCGATCTTAATATACTTGCTGAGGATACTGAAGGTTTCACAGGTGCGGATATAGCACTTGTATGCAGTGAAGCCACAATGCTTGCTATACGAGAGCATGTCAATTCAGGCAAATCCACAGGCAGCGAATCAATCAAGGAACTGAAAATAGGATACCATCATTTCAGAGACGCCATGACAAAGGTAAAACCTCAATCCAAAAAAGAAATGGAAAAATATAAGAAGATATCTGAGAACTTTATATATCAATAAAAACAGCATGCTTAGAACTCAAATTTACCGCAAAGTTTAAATAGTATTATGAGAAGATTATATAAGATAGTAAATCGTTTTTGGGGTATGAAAATATGGATAAAGCAAGAAATTTTGTATTAAGAGAACAGAATGGAACTGAAGCAGGTGTATTCACAGGCAGCCAGCCGCGTCAGGCAGCACTGAAAGCAGCCAATCGCAGCAAAGGAACAAAAGCGAAACCTGTTGAAATAAGATTGAGAGAGCGAGGAACCAAAAAGGTCCATGTTTATAAAGGATGGAAAGAAGCGGTCAGAGCTCCAGAGAATAAGCCAAAATGGATGCCTGAAAAGATAAATAAGCCTGCTGTGAAAAAAATAGGTATAGAAAAACTCGAAAAGGTTTAAATTGAGGTGAGCAGATGAAGTTCTCACGGTTAATACCGGGTTATATTTTTTGGGCATGTGCGGCAGCTACGGGTATAGTTTTAATCCTGCTTATTATACCAGAGTTCATCAAGACCATCATTTAAAACCCAATACGGGCTCGCTGGGATTTGAACCCAGGTCACAGGCTCCGGAGGCCCATGTACTATCCTGACTATACTACGAGCCCGCTTTCGTTTTTAGGGAAAACGAATTTGAATTGAATAAGAACCTCAGTAACTCTATGGTACAAAGTCATCTTCTTCACGCTCAGATTTTCTATAACAGCGGTTTAAATGTTAAAGATTTCCTTTAATTCCCGAAGAAGCAATTTATACCCAGAATCCTGCCCTCAAGCCCACAACTTTTGAAACAAAAGATGCACGAGTTAAGCTAAGAATTCTTATTCAATCCAAAAGTACCAGGTATTTTGAAATCGTATGAACTTGACGGCGTCCCAATGGGATTCCAGCTTACAATCATCAGTATGTTCGCTCCAGGGTATTTGAAATCATAGTATTTTCTGCCCTCTTTAGCTTTTGGTATTTGCCGGGAAATAATCAGGAAATATTATCTACTGTTAACGACAATAATGTTCTACATTCAAAGATAATATTAAAAATGATATATACTAAACTATAAAATTTTAGCAGGGAAGTTGTAATGGAACAATTCGACCTTGAGTTAGAACGAGTATTTAAAATCATAGAAGAGAAGAATTGTAGAAATATCGGGCTTCAATTCCCTGAAGGTTTAAAAAGACAGGCAATCGATATTGCAGATAGAATCCAAAAAAAAACCAGAGTGAGTGCGGTCATTTCAGGCAACCCATGCTTTGGAGCATGCGATATTGATGTCGCCCTTGCAGGCAGGGTCGATATACTTTTCCATTTTGGGCATGCAAGGATGGGGGAACACGGAAACGTGGTCTTTATAGAGGCACGCTCAAGCATCGATGTCCTGCCTGCTGTTAAAGCATCCCTTGCTCTATTTAAAACTAACAAGATCGGCTTGATAACGACAATTCAGCATGTCCATAAGTTAAATGAAGCATGCACAGTCATCAAAGAACATGGAAAAGAATGTGTTATTGGAAAAGGGGATTTAAGAGTCGGTTATCCGGGTCAGATCCTCGGATGCAATTTCACGGCTGCCCGTGTTGATTGTGATGAGTTCCTTTATATAGGCAGCGGTCTTTTTCATCCTATAGGGGTTGCTATTGCCACAAAAAAAAAGGTGATAGCGGCAGACCCTTATCTAAATTATGCGGTCGAGGTCGAACCTGAAAAGTTCATACGAAAAAGGGGCGGGTATATTGCAAGAGCAATGGATGCAGATGTTTTCGGTATGATCGTTTCTACAAAAAGCGGACAGAACAGGATGGAACTTGCCCAGAAGCTCAGAGAAGCTGCAAATAAGCATGGGAAAAAGGCATTTATTATCCTGATGGATCTTGTTACGCCCGATCAATTGCTGGCGTTCAGGATCGATGCCTGTGTGAACACAGCATGTCCAAGGGTCACGATCGATGATGCAGAACGATTCCATGTTCCTCTTCTGACGCCGCAGGAGTTTGAAATCGTACTTGGGGAAAGAGAGAATATGGAAATGGACGAGATAAACGAGGGATAATATGTACCTGACACCTTTTGAAGAAAAGCTCTTGAACGGAGAATGCGGCACAACATACCAGAAAGCGATTGAGATACTCGCAGCGCTTGGCGATATCTATGGGGCTGACAGGCTTATTCCTGTAAAGAGCGCACAGATTGCAGGTGTTTCATACAAGACCATAGGTGAAGCAGGTCTTGAATGGATCTCTGAATTAAAAGGCAAAGTGGCAGTGCCTTCGCTCCTCAACCCGGCAGGAATGGACAGGGAATGCTGGCGCGAGATGGGGATAAGTGAGGATTTTGCTGATAAGCAGGAAAAGATAATCAAGGCTTATGAAGCTCTTGGGGTGAGAATCGAATGCTCCTGCACTCCGTATAATATTTTTGAGAATCTTGCAGGATTCGGGGACCATGTTGCATGGAGCGAATCCTCTGCCGTCTCATACGCCAACTCTGTTATCGGGGCAAGGACTAACAGAGAGGGAGGGCCGAGCGCACTTGCAGCTGCGCTGATAGGCAAAACCCCGAATTACGGTTTTCATCTTGAGGAAAATAGAAAACCCGATATCCTGATCAGGGTCGAGGCAGAGCTTCATGGTTCGGATTATGGAGCGCTCGGATATATCGTGGGCGAGATAGCAGGTGAGAAGGTGCCTGTTTTTAAACTCAGTTCCATTCCAGCAAAGGACGAGCTTAAATCACTTGGCGCTGCAATGGCAGCCTCTGGTGCAGTGGCATTATACCATGTCACAGGCGTCACGCCAGAAGCATGGAAATATAAAACTCCTGCTGAGACAATCACTATAGAGGAAAAAGAGATAAAAGAGGTCTATTCATCAGGCGAACCAGACCTGATAGCATTCGGATGCCCGCATGCAGACGCTGAAGAACTTGAGCGACTGGCGCATCTCTTAGATGGGAAAAAGGTTAAAAAAGAAGTATGGATATGCACTTCACGCGCTATAAAGAACAGGAATCCTGAGCTGATACAGCGCATCGAAAGAAGCGGCGCAAAAGTTTTTTGCGATACCTGCATGGTGGTATCCCCTGCAAGTGAGAGGTTCACGTGCGTGATGGTGAATTCCGGGAAAGCATATAAGTATGTGCCGAACCTTTGTGGTGTGAAAAGCGTCATGGCAACCACTGAAGAGTGCATCGCTGCGGCTGTGAGATTATGAAAAGCGTCGTTTTACTTTCATCTGGTATGGATTCGACTGTTGCGTTCAAGGAAGCATATGATAGATGCGATGAGGTCATGTGCTTGACCTTTGATTATGGTCAGAGAGCTGTGAAAAAGGAAATAGAATTCACAAAAGCCATCTGTGAACAGTTCGGGGTAGCGCATGTCATCATCGAACTCCCATGGTACAGGACATTTCGCGGCGCGCTCACTGGCAAAGAAGATGTGCCTCAGATAGCGATATCTCAGCTCGATAATAAAGAAATCACTCAGAAAACCGCAGAACGGGTCTGGGTAGCAGCGCGCAACGTGGTCTTCCTTTCGATAGCAGCAGCTTTTGCTGAAAATTATAAATATGATATGATAGTTACGGGATTCGATGCTGAGGAAGCACAAACTTTTCCTGACAACACGCCTGAATTCGTTGAAAGGTTCAATGAGATGCTAAAATTTGGCACGCTCACACATCCTTATATCTACACGCCGCTCATTTCCTTAAATAAGATCGATATTGTTAAAAGGGGTATCGAGATAGATGCGCCTCTTGAATGGTCGTGGTCGTGTTATGAAGGCAGGGAAATTCCATGCGGGGTATGCGAGTCATGCCGCAGGCGTGAGAGGGCTTTTGATGCTGCAGGTATAAGGGACCCGCTGATTGAGAGATTGAAGTCACCGACCCCATTGTAAACACCCGCAAAACTTAATATCCAATAGTTATGTCTGGCTGCATAGAGGTTCAGGAAAAGCCTAAAAATAAAATTATAGATTATTCATGGAATAACAATGAAATAAAATTACATTCATTTTTTTTAGAGACGGTAATTAGCCAAATAACAGAAATAGATGAAAAGAGAGCAAAGGAAGTTTTGGCTTTTTATATTGATTTGGACAAATGCTTTAAAGAAATAAATAGAGTCACACATAGAGGAAGTGTAGTATGTTTCGTAGTAGGCAATAGAACAGTAAAAGGAGTCAGCATTCCTACAGATGAAATAATATCAGAGTTATTCTTGTACTATAATTTCAAGCATGAAAAAACAATAATCCGTAAGATTCCAAATAAAGTCATGCCATCGTTAAATTCACCCACGAACGTGCAAGGGAAGTTAAGCCCCACAATGACTAAAGAAAATATTGTAATTTTGCGAAAAAATTAATGGCGTTTTTTAAACCGTTACATAAAGAATAATTTTATGATTACCAATGCTTTCGATCTTGTTTTTTGTCAAGTCTCGATTGTCGATAGAATTCGTTATGAGATATACATATCCCAATATTTTTTCATCAACAACCTGCTTCCAACGCTCACGCAAAGTCCTTTTAGCACTTATGTAGATTGATTGGTCTGGTTTTTCTTGCTTGACCTGCCCTAAATTCAAACTCTTTAACCAAAGGAAAAGCATAATCTAAAGCTTCTTTCAGGGTAGCATCTTTTCCAAGTTTTTCTAAACATTTTTCTTTAAGTTTTTTTCTATGGCTTCATCTACGATTATATCCACTTCTGGAATCGTCTCCAATGCCGCAGTTACAATAGACGTTGGAGTAAAAGGCATGAAATAAATTAATACCTTTCAAACTATTTAAAAACAACCCACAAATTCATCGAAGTTTCAATAGTTGAAGGCTTTCCTTTTTCTATATGTAAACTTTATATACCTTAGTTACCATAGTCACTTTAGCGATAGGATGAAAGTAATCAAAATAGATGATGTAGATAAGATTAGCTTTGATAATCTCAAAGCTGAGTTTAAAAACCGCTTTTCAAAGGAGCCCGATTGTAATGTTAAAGAGTTCTGTACGCTAAAAGATTCATCTTTTTTGAATATCCTGCTTGAATTATGGAAAAGAACCCCTTATGAGGAAACCATTATAAAACTTTCAGATTCCGAGATATTTACTAACTATAAAAAGTGAAAAAAAGTTAAAAAAGTGAAAAACGAATGATTAAAAATATAGTAACGCTGCTCGTATTTACTTCCATTTTATTAACAGCAGCGAAGGCTGATATGCCGGATTGGCATAAGCCTACCCCATGTGTTGGATGTCATCAAGAAACGCTGGGTGCTGATATCGGACCTGGCGAATGCGGGAACTGTCATCATTATGGATTGAACGTGCCTCTGCTGCAGTCAGAGCATAACCCGAAGATATGTACGGGCTGCCATATGGGGAATACAATGGTCAATGCCACTGAGAAAGAAATATTCCATAATGGTCACAACAATGTAAAATGCACAGAGTGCCATACTGAGAATAATTTTACTGTCATAAAAATTGAGAGCGATGGGTTCAAGTGCGTTTCCTGTCATGGCAATC
>JAWOKW010000054.1:0-3092 GCA_033854095.1 Candidatus Methanoperedens sp.
CAGCGACCTTGACCCGGATTTTACAGCAAAACTGAGCACTGCGGACAGGGGGATGATCCTTGATATATACGGCAATGTACTGAAAGCCCTGGTCAGGCAGAACAGGAAATTATTCTGCATATTTGACCAGGGCGAGCATTTTTCTAAAGACGGCTTCGAACTGGTCATTAATTCGACCAATCCATACTCTGCCGCAAACAGGGCGTTCACGGGTTTGATACTTGCAGTTCCGCGTTTTGAGAAAAGCCTTGAGGAATGGACCGGGAACTTCGATACCACGCTGAGAAGGGCTTTAGTACGGGAGTATACCAGGCCTTTTACGGTTCCCCAGCGCTTTGAATATATCATGAGGGCAGTTGCCGCGGGCAAGAAAATGAGTTATCTGGAAGTGATGAAAAGACAAGACTTTGACCCGTTCGATGAAGACGCGATCGTATATTTAATAGAAAAGAGCGATGGTCATCCGAGCACCCTTAATAGTTTATGCTACATTTCTTTGGAACTGGCATCTGCGGTTTCTTCGGATACTATTATAACAGAATCCCTGGTTAAAGAAGCATGGGAGAAATTCCCGAATAAAAAAATACATCAAGAAGCAGTTAAATGGTATATAGAAAAAGGTCTATACGAAAAGCAAGAATAACGGTTGATCCCAATGGAAAAAGATACTGCACGGTACACGAGCACAAGGATTGATATTGGTTCATTATTAAATAAAGAAAATAAAAAATTGGATCTGGATCACCTGCTGGAGCCGCCGACCTCTCCTGCCCGGGAAACAATCGGCCGGCGAAAGAGAGAAGTCAGGCATATCTCGCCCGGAGAATATATTGTAATAATCAGCATGGTTATAACCTCTTTATACTTGCTGGTTACGTCATTTTTCCCGCTTGTTTATAATATCGTAACATCTTTTGAACCTATTAATTTCCTGATGAACTTGTTTTATTTTATACTTGGTATAGGAGTCCTGGCCGGCGCTTTCCTTGTATTTAAAAAAGAGACCCATCTTGAGCATATAGCAGATGATACATTCGATGAAGTGATCTACAAGCGTCTTGAGCCTGTTTTGCACGATGTGGCAGTTGTGCAGGTAGGGCTGACGGATATTGACACTAAACTTGAAATGATGAACCTGAACATAGAAAAGATGGGTAAAGTCAAGGAGTCTGCGACCCCCGTTACTGCGTCTGATGCTACATATGCGGTGGCTGCACACTCTACCCAGGCACCCACGTATATTAAATATGTCCTGCTGATCAATATAACGCTTGCTGCATTCTTATTTATGCTGCAATATCCGTTAGAGTACATTCCCTATGCAGTTACTATCGTTTACATAATCTGGTGGGCTGTCATAACCGCGGAATTTAAACTCTGGAATGTAGAGTCCGTATGGATGTGGGTATTTGTCCCGATCCTGATACTTCCTGTTTACACTATTATAATGAGCGCCTATCTGCTTGATTACCAGATGTTCGGCTCCCTGTTCTTGGGACTCTGTATTTATGTGATCGTGTATTATTCCCGGTGTTCCAGTACAGTAAGGGGCGTGCTGCCTCTTGACCTTCACATCGCACTGCAGCAGTTCAAAGAAACGTTAAGTGAAAAGACCCAGATGGATGAGTTAAAGTCCAGAAAAATCCCCGGTATTAACTTAAAAAAATCCTTTAAACTGGACTTAAGCCGGTTAACAACTCCGCTTTTGATCGGGTCGGTCGTTTTATTCGCAACCGCATGGTTCGGTTATTCTATCCAGCATGGTCTGATACCCAATGTCACCTGGGAAGCTCTGGGAGCAGGCAAGTTCTCATGGGAACCGCTATATTCCTTTATTCTTACGGTGGCCGGGATGCTTCTCCTGGCACTTGGGCTGGGTATTATCTTCAAACTCCGGAGGAAACACGATTGAAATATTCCGTTATCCTGCTTGCAGTTCTTCCCGTACTTATTTTTTTACCTGCTGTCTCATCCGCTGAAAAAATAAACGGTTTTGATGTCGAATGGAAAAGTGCATCATCATATACGCTGAGCTGGACGAGCCCTTCTGTCAGCATAGAAGATTATTCTATAAAGGTAGTTGACTTTGACTGGAAGGGCCAGGTGGCTGTTTCAGTTACCCACAAAGGAGAGACTCAGAACGGGATAGTATCGCAGGGAGAATACAGGATTTTCGATTTCACCCATAACAGCAGCACTTTTCAGGGGATAAAAATCGATCCTGATGAGATTTCCGGTTATAACTGGCTTGAAAACCCTCCGGTAAATACAGGTACCTATCCGTGCTGCCCTCAGGCGGAAATAAGCGTCTCGGTCGCGGAAGAAGCTTCTCCTGCGCTGGACATGGTAACTTCGCTTGACTGGGACGGCAGATTAGGTTATGAATCCACGATGGATATTCAAATAGAGAATACAGGAGAGGCAGCATTCTCAGGGGGCAATCTCACGATCGATACAGGCGGTTTGGTGCCTGATGAACAGAAGCTGTCTGATTACGGATTAACGTACAACCCTTCAAAACACATAATAAGCCGCGTATGGTATACTCCTCTTTTAGAAAATAATTCCTATAATCTCAGCGTCTCCCTGAAACCTGTTCAGATGAATACATCTGCATTTATAATTAAAGTGGATTCAGACTTCTGGGATTCAAACGGCAAAACCTATACATCCACTGCGACATCGACTGTTTCGCTCAATAATACTATAAATATCGAGAAAACGATAACAAGCGCGACATCTATCGGAGAACCGTACACTGATGAGGAGGACAGGGGTATTGTAGGTCTGGGAAAAATAACTGTTGTAAATTTATATGTTACGAACCTGCAGAGTTATCGTGTAAGAGAGCTGAATCTTACAGATAGTATAATAGATGGTTTTGATTTAGTGGACAACAACACAAAATTACAATGGACCTTTGATATTAATGGAGGCGAAAGAAAAGAGTTCAGGTATGAGATGAGAGCAAGAAAAGCAGGTAGTTTTGAAGCGCCTGCAGCCATGGCAAAATGGACCGAATGGGGGGCAACAAAGCTGGTTTTATCTAACGTGCCGTCGACCAGGGCATATGGAGCTTATGTGCTGATAAC
>JAWOKW010000055.1:0-8511 GCA_033854095.1 Candidatus Methanoperedens sp.
GCCATAAGTGCAACTGCTGTTATTCTTGGATCTCTATTCGGTTTTCTTTTGAGGGATATTCTCGGCCAGATTAACTTACTATTCTTAATGCTTCTGCCTGTTGTATTGATCGCTATTTTCCTGGGGCGAGGTTCATCTATCTTTGCAGCAATCTTAAGCGTTTTCATTTTTGATTATTTGTTTATTCCGCCGTATTTTACTTTTGCTATTGCTGATGTAAGATATTTTTTATCTTATATCTTATTCATTGCGTTTGCTTTTGTAATAAGCAATCTTGCATCCAATCTTCAATATAAAGTGCAGCAGCTTCAGCAAAGCGAGTCCCGAAATACAACTTTATATGAATTAAGCCGGGATCTAGTCACTACTCGAAGTATAGATGAGGTTCTACATCTGATGATTCGTCATACAGAGCAGATTTTTCCATGCGATATGGCTATTTTTCTTCCAGAAGATAGACAGGTTTCGCTCAGAGCTTCTACAGATAAGTTTCAAATAAACTCGAAAGAACTTGGTATAGCAACCTGGGTCTGGCTCAATGGCAAACCTGCGGGTATGGGTACAGATACACTGCCTGAAGCATGGGCGTACTACCTTCCTATGAAAACAACAGATACAGTAAAGGGCGTTGTTGGATTTCATTTCGACGCTCCCAGGAAGATTCTTACCCCTGAAAATAAGGTCGTACTTGACACCATTTCTAGGCTGGGAGCACTGGCGATTGAAAGAATTGGCTTCAAGGAATAAACTTGATTGGTACAAGAAAACTTATTTGCTTAAAAAACTATGAACACTCTCGTATGAAAAAGGTCTATATCGCTGCGCCTCTTTTTTCGCGGGCTGAGCTTGATTTTAATATCAAGCTCAGGGATGAAATAAAGAGCTGCGGCTTTAATGTTTTTCTGCCGCAGGAGGATTCAAATAATATCAGGGATGAGAGGAACAGGCAAAAGGTCATTTTTAATAAAAACATTATTGCAATTCAAAAATCTGATATAATCGTGGCTGTGGTCGATGGGGCTGATGTCGATTCAGGCACGGCATGGGAAATAGGTTACGCCTGTGCGCTGAGCAAACCCGTACTCGGATTGAAGACCGATTTCCGTACTCTTGGAATTGAAGGCACGATAAACCTGATGATAGAGCAATCTATCGTGCTATGCACAGGCTTACCAGAGTTATTAAATCGTTTATCCGACAGGTATTTATAGTGAATTTACTGTTTTATATACAGGTGTCAGGATGAGACTTAACAAAAACAATCTTTTAATAATCTGGATTGTGCCGATAATCCTTGGCTTGTTTATAATCATTAATTTCTGGATCGCAATTACAGCACTGTATCCGCGGGGCATGTCGACATATCTGATTTTTAGCCAGCTTATCATCATTGGCATTGCGGTGTTCCTCGGCATTTCTATCTACTGGAGCATACTTATTTATTATATCTATCGGCTGCAACAGAATGAGGTTCTCGTCCAGAAAAACTTCACTCAGCTTGCAGGCAGCGGAACATTGCATCTTGAGAACGCCAAAAAGCTGATCAACAAGGTGCTGGAAGACATAAAGATAGATGAAGCGAAACTTAAAAAACCCATTAAATGACACAGCCAGCAGTCCTTGATGAAAAAGTGAATAGATATGAGAGCCTCCTGCGCAGAGCGCTTGCGGCTTTTGAGGTCGCTCCGCAGGAGAATTCCCATCTGAAAAAAGTCGCAGATGATTTTTCCAGCATGGCAGAGTCCTATTATGAGGATGGGATGCATTTTGTAAAAGAAGGCGACCTCGTGAATGCACTGGCGTGTTTCAGTTATGGACATGCGTGGTTAGATGCAGGTGCGAGGCTCGGTGTATTTAAAGTGAACGACGAAAGTCTTTTTGCAATTTAAAAGAGGAATAACACGATGGTAAATTATTTAGTCACACTTGAAGCAGCATGGCTTGTGAAAAGTGTAGAAAGCGTTGAAGACGCAATGAACATAGCGATTTCTGAAGTTGGGAAACAATTGAATCCTGATCTGAATTTCGTGGATATCGAGGTTGGCACCACACGCTGTCCAGCATGTGGCGAGGCATTCGACAGCGTTTTCATGGCAGCAGGCACTGCGCTTGTTGGCATATTGCTTGAAATGAAGGTATATGATGCTGAGAGCGAAGAACACGCTGCACGGATTGCGAAATCCACGATAGGCAAGGTATTGAAAAGCGTACCGCTTGATGTTATGGATGTGGTAGAATTTGAAGGCTCAAAAAAGAAACAAAGGGCTGAAGAATGAAGCTGGCAGCCCTGGTCTCTGGAGGTAAGGATTCTTCATTTGCGCTCTATAAGGCTTTGCAGCAGGGTCATGAAGTAACAGACCTTGTTGCAATAAGACCGCTATTTGAGGATTCGTACATGTTCCATTCAGCTAACATCCATCTTACTGAGTTGATTTCACAGACGTGTGGGATTCCCCTGACAACTCAGGTATCATCAGGTGAAAAAGAAAAGGAACTCGATGACCTGATAACAGCCCTGCGCAGGGTACACGTGGAAGGCGTTGTGGTTGGAGCTATCGAATCAGAATATCAGGCTTCACGGGTAAGGCGCATCTGCAATGAGCTCAGCCTCACGATGTATGCACCGCTCTGGCATAAAGAGCCTGTAGAATTGCTTCACCAGATGATCGAATGTATGGATATCAGAATGGTAAAGGTCGCGGCAGCAGGAATGGATGAGTCATGGCTTGGGCGGCGTTTTGATCAAAAGATGATAGACGACCTCAAGGCGCTGAACAGAAAGTACAGAGTGCATATTTCTGGAGAAGGAGGGGAATATGAGACATTAGTGCTCAATGCGCCGTTCTATAAGAAACGGATAATACTGCTTGAAACAAGGAACATCTGGCTGGGAGACAGCGGAGTAATGAAAGTTATCAGGGCTGAGCTTGGTTGAAATTGAATATATCCAGCATGCAGGTATGTACTGACTGTGAAGATTACAATAAATGTGGATTAAAAGATGATGGCTTTTTTGAACTATGCCATAAGCTTAACCCTGTTCAAAAATTGGATACCACTGCTGTCAATATCGATTATAGAATACTGCGCAAATATTTTGGCTACCCAGAATTCAGACCTCTTCAAAAAGACATAATCATCGATGTGTTGAAAAGAAAGGACGTACTTGTGCTCATGCCAACAGGCGGGGGAAAATCGCTGTGCTATCAGTATCCTTCGCTGCTTTTTAACGGATTGACGATTGTTGTGTCGCCGCTTATTTCATTAATGAAAAATCAGGTAGATAGCCTGAAATCGAACGGAATCGAGGCTGCGTATATCAATAGTTCGCTGAATTATGATGAGATAAAAAATATAAAATCAGATGTTGAAAAAAATAAAATCAAGTTGCTCTATATATCACCAGAAAGACTGACGATACAATCATTTTCTGCATTTCTTCGAGGATTGAAAATAAGCCTGTTCGCTGTGGATGAGGCACACTGCATCTCTGAATGGGGGCATGATTTCAGACCTGAGTACAGGCAGTTAAAAATCATAAGGGACCTCTTCCCGCACCTGCCTATCATCGCACTTACAGCTACTGCGACGCCAAAAGTACAGGAGGATATAATAGCCCAGTTGTCACTAAAAGATTGTAAAAGATACATTGCAAGCTTTAACAGGAAAAACCTTGTTTACAGTGTAGTGCCAAAGGAAGAGGCATTTCTACAGATAGTGCAGTTTTTAAAGAAAAGACCTGGCGAATCAGGCATCGTATACTGTTCAAGCAGGAAAACAGTGGATTCTCTTTCTGAAAAGCTTAAGCAGTCGGGTTATCGTGTTCTTCCATATCATGCGGGGTTATCGCAGAACATAAGAACCACAAATCAGGAGAAGTTCATAAAAGATGATGTAGATATTCTGGTTGCTACTATCGCTTTTGGGATGGGGATAGACAAGCCCAATATCCGCTTTGTGATGCACTATGACCTGCCCAAAAACCTTGAATCCTACTATCAGGAAACAGGACGCGCAGGTAGAGATGGTCTGAAAAGTGACTGTATGCTTTTTTATAGTTATGGCGATAGACAGAAAGTAGAGTATTTCATAAACCAGATTGGCAATGAGAGAGAAAGGCAGATAGCGCAGAACAAGCTTCGGGACATGATTAATTTCTGTGAGACCAGTGTATGCCGAAGAAAGCTCCTGCTTGGTTATTTTGGTGAAGAATTCAAGGAGAGCAACTGCACATCATGCGATAATTGCCTTAACCCGAAGGAAAAAATCGATGCTTCGAGCGAGGTATATACGATCATTTCCTGTATTGAAGAACTTGGAGAGAGGTTCGGGATAAGCTATGTTGTTGATATGCTCACAGGGTCAAAAAGCCAGAGGCTCTTGCAGAATGGACACACATCTTTAAAGTCATACGCTTCCGGGAAGGGGAAGCCAAAGAAAGTATGGCGTGTGTTTATCAGAGAACTCATCCAGCTTGGCTATCTTAACATTGAAGGTGAATATCCTGTATTGAAATTGAACCAGAAAAGCAGAGCTTTCCACTCAATTGGTGAAAAAATATTTTTGACAAAACCAGATGAGATTGAAAAAGCGGTCAAAATAGAGCATGATGCAGAATACGATGCTGGATTGTTTGAAACCCTTCGCATACTCCGAAAAACTCTTGCTGATGCTGAGAATTATCCTCCGTACATAATTTTTAATGATGCCAGTCTAAAGCAGATGGCAACGCTCTGCCCGTGCAATCTTGATGAGTTTCGGAAAATCACAGGCGTGGGCGACAAGAAGCTTAAAAAATATGGAGCATTGTTTATCAGCGAGATTAACAGGTATCGCGAGAAAACCGCATAGTGACTGAATCAGAGTTATTTTTGGTTATGATAACTTTTATAGCTATCCTCTTAGAATTAAATCCCCTCTATATGACAAGGAATTATATATGATTCGGGATTATCTTACTATTGATGATATAGACATTCGGGGAAAGAATGTTTTATGCCGCCTCGATTTGAATTCTCCAATGGACCCAAAAGGTATCATTCTTGATGACAGCAGGTTCAGAAGTCACATTACAACATTGAAGGAGCTTGAAGATTCAAAAGTAGTACTCTTGGCGCATCAGAGTAGACCTGGTAAAAGTGATTTTACCACGATGGAGCCTCATTCAAAACTATTATCGAAACTAATGCGGCGAGATGTGGATTATATCGATGATATCTTTGGTTCACATGCTGTGAACTCAATCAGGAAAATGGATGCTGGCGACATTATCCTGCTTGAAAACAGCCGATTCTATTCAGAAGAATCCCTTGAGCGCACGCCAAAAGAACATACAAAAACCCACATGGTACGGTGTCTTGCGCCTGTTTGCGATATTTTTATGAACGATGCCTTCTCGGTTTCGCACAGGTCTCATCTTTCTGTAACCGGCTTTACAGAAGTACTGCCAAGCATCGCTGGAAGGGTGATGGAAAAGGAAATAGACTCACTGAACAGAGGACTTGCCTGCAGCGACCGCCCGTGCATATACGTGCTCGGAGGTACAAAGGTGGACGACTCGATCAAAGTCACAAAAAACGTACTTGAAAGGGGATGTGCAGACCGAGTTCTTGTGACAGGGGTCGTAGCAAACGTCTTTCTTGCAGCCGCAGGTGTGAGTATAGGAAGCTCAAATATCAGCTTTATCGAAAAACAGGGCTACATTGACCAGATAAACATCGCCCGTGAATTGCTCAGATGTTTTAAAGAAAACATTGGATTGCCTGTGGATGTTGCATTGAATAAAAATGATGAGCGTGTGGAAGAAAAAATCAGCAATCTCAACACAGAACTGCCGATCCACGATATCGGGATCGAAACAATGGTCAAATTCTCACAGGAGATCAGCAGCGCAAAGACCATTGTAATGAACGGACCTGCAGGTGTGTTTGAAAAGGATTCTTTTGCCCTCGGCACATACGAACTCATAAAAGCTGGGACAAAATCAGGGTTCTCTGTCATAGGCGGAGGACATATAGCAGCCGCGGCAGAGCAGCTTGGTGTTTCTAATAAATTCTCTCATGTAAGCACAGGCGGCGGGGCATGTATCGATTTTCTGGCAGGTGAAAAACTTCCAGGCATTGAGGCATTAAAGGATGCTGCAAGGAGATTCAGGCAAAAATAACTCGGAAGGTTTTGATTTTACCCGCAGCATGACACTGCTCATGGAAGATATTGTTAAAACCCATCCATCGTTCAGCCATATCAGCCTTAATAATATCCTTGTTGCTATATCGCCCTCGAACGGCAGCAGAAGCGGCATTCTTGCAAAACTCAGACCTATGCGCTTTGAAGGGGGAGCAAAAAATAAAGTAGTTCATGGGATTGAATACATTGCGCCTGAAGTGAATATTAATGGTAACAATATACTATATATTATTTATTTCCATTTGCCGCGTTTTCTGAATCATGGAAAACCTGACCACAAGCTTTCGACGGTATTGCATGAATTATATCATATCTCTCCTTTATTCAATGGGGACGTAAGACGTTTTCGAGGTAAGAATTACGCCCATGGCAATTCACGAAAGAACTATGATGAACTGATAAATATCTACACTAACGAATATATTAAATCAAGCGATTATCCTGAATTGAGGAGTTTTTTAAAGTTCAAATATCCCGAGTTGAAGCGCAAATACGGTGCGATCTGCGGCAACATGATACGCATTCCCAGGTCAAAAAGGGTTCCGAGATAACTTAATAAGAAAAGAGATGCTTTTAAAACGTAAATGTTAATTAGTACCGGATTGAAAACGTTTTAATAGAACTGCATGGAACTACAAAAGATTGAACAGATTTTAAAAAAAGAGCCGCAAGAGGCAGCAGAAGAATTACTAAAAGAAGTTGAGAAAGCTTACGGTGAGCTCCCATATATTCTTAATTTTATGAAGCAATCGCCTGAGTTGCTCATTACCAAGATTCTTTATGAGAACGAAATGGTTCGGGAATTTAAACGCCTTGACCCCAGAACGATAGAGCTGATCTCAATAGGCGTATCTGCGGCACTGAAATGCGAACACTGCCTTAAACTGCATATCCGTGTCGCCCAGCGTCTTGGGGTGACAAAGGAAGAAATATTTGATGCTATAATGATTGCAGGCACATTATCCAGTTCTGCTGTGCTTGCTGAAGGCACACGTGCCATTGATTCTGAAAATGTTGACCCTTCTGATAACTGCAAAGTGTGCGGGATTCCAGAAAAAAAGTAAGAGTCTGTCAATAGAATAATATGTATCTCGACACCTATACATCGCGCTGCAAGATATTCGGGCAAATCCCTCACGGCTCGAAAGTGCTTGAAATTGGCTGCGGCTCAGGCAGACTTGCAAATATCCTGACCCTCTCAAAAAAATGCAGGGTATATTGCATTGAAAAAGATACTGCAATGGCATATATCGCAAGGAACAAATGTGTTGAGATGCACAATATCGACATCGAGGATACTGAGCTGCCTTACGAGGCGGGTTTTTTCGACTGCATTGTGCTTGGGGATGTCCTTGAGCATATGAAAGAACCAGAAAAAGTATTGATAAATCTTAAAAAATACATATCAGAAAACGGTTTTTTAATATATTCTGTCCCAAGCATCGTCAACTGGCATTCAAGGCTTACAATTTTTTTTGGAAAATTCGAATATGAACAGAGCGGTGTTTTTGATAAGACGCATCTTCGGTTTTACAACCTTAACTCTGCAAAAAAGCTTGCTCAGGACGCAGGCTACAGGATTATCTGGCTCGATGTTACACCCAGCATCTATCTTTTTAAAGAGAAATTGAACTTCTTATGGTATGGCATGGCAGTGCTGTGGAAGAACCTGTTTGCTGACGAGTTCATCATTCAGGTGAAAAAAGACTAAGAGCCTATCCCCCCCGCATCCTCTCCCTCCACCATCCCACAAGGGGAGGCACCCAGCAGAGATTCACAGCGATAGTTTCAATCGCCGTATAAACTTGAGTTGTTGGACTGAAACCCAGCAAGCGGACTGCAAGCAACCCTATAGGGGCAATAAGAATGACAAGCAGGCTTGCCAGCATCACAGGATGGCGAGTATAATGTTTGGTGGCTTTTAACCATGATTTTTCTCTTTTCCTGAGGAAAACCAAGCCTGAGATGTTTGCCCCTATCTGATCGCTCAGGGCGTAAAAATAAGGGATGTAAAAAGTCTCGATTCCATACATATTCATACCGAGGAGGCGGCTTACAAGATCAATGAACCAAGGTATAGGTATGAACAGGAATTTGCCCCATCCATATGCTTCGGACATTGAACTCTCAGCCTTGTGCAAGCGCTGTCTGATGGAATATGTTCCTTCAAAGATGCTCTCGCCCTCTCCTGAGAAAGAACGAACGAGCCACTGTCCCACACCGCTTCTCTGAAAGCCGTAAGAATCCAGAACAGCGCCAAGGATAAGACCTCCGGCAAACCCTGCGGCAGTGAATTTGATAAGCTCTCCGAACCCTTCTTTTTCA